>JANOQU010000404.1:0-17634 GCA_031422355.1 Actinomycetes bacterium | reverse complement strand
GCCGTCTGCTCGTCGAACAGTGCCCACGTCGAGTCACCGGGCGTCGAGACGTCGTTGTACTCCGCAAGACCAACAAGAGTGAACTCTCGTGAGGACGACGCATTGACCTTGACCGTGTCGCCGATGTTGTAGTCGCCGTCTTGCGCTGTCTGGGTGTCGAGGACCACTTCCGTGGCGTTCTCTGCGGCGCGACCCTCGACAACTCTCCACACCGACAGGTCGCCCGAATTCAATGTGCCGCCCGATGTCGAACGGCTGGTCCGTTGGATCGGCTCACCGTCTTTGGCGATCACGACGGCATCGTCTTGGACCAACGCTTGAGCATCGATGACTCCCGGCACCGACGCCGCGATCGCGACCGCCTCGTAGGCGACCTCGTCGCGGCGTTCGAAGCCGAATGCAGTCTCGACAGAGTTCGCCGATTGGACGTAGACGTCGACCTTCTCGTACGACTTTGCGAACAGCGCATCGAAGCTGCTCTCGAGGGTGTCTCGGAAAATGAACGTGCCGGACAGGAACGCCGTACTGACGATGATCGCCAGTGCGGTCAGCACGATCCGACCGAAGCGGGCGGTGACATTTCGAAGGGCCAGTCGGAACATGATTGCCTACGTCGTTGCGATCGCTTCGAGAATCGGCGCCTTGGCAGCCCGACCGGCGGGCACGATCGCAGCGGCCAGAGCGAAGCCGACCGCGATGACAGCGAAGATCGCAATGGTCGATGGCGAGTAGTCGAAAGTGTTCAGGCCCTGGTCCTGCAACGCCTTGACGATCACCCATCCAAGCGTCAGGCCGAGGCCACTGCCCATCAACGCACCGAGAATCGCGGTGATCACCGATTCCCACCGGACGCTTCCCCGAATCTGGGGTCGAGTCGTTCCGATTGCACGCATCAGTCCAAGCTCTCGCCGCCGCTCGTAGACCGACAGCAGCAGGGTCAGCACGATGCCAAGCACAGCGATGAACACGGACATGAACAGCAACGCATAGATGAACGTAATGAAGCCGTCGAGGGTCTCGATCTGCTTGTCGATGAATTCGTCCTTGGTCTGGACATCGGCGGTTGGATACTTCGCCTCGATCACGGTGTCCATCGCAGCCACGGCTTGATCGACCGACACGCCATCTGCGGCATTGACGAGCACCTGAAAGTCGAATTGCGGTTGCCCGCTTTCGGCAAACGCCGATCGGTCGATCATGTAGTTGCCGAACAAGTCGTTGGTGAAGATTGCCCCGACAGTGAACGTGGCTGTCGACTGGTTGAGGAACGTGACATCGAACGTACTGCCAATGGTCAGGCCGTCGTCCTTGGCTCGGTCGCTGTAGACCAGGATGTTGTTGCCGCTGACGTCGGACCAGTCGCCGGCTTCGAAGTCCAACTCCAGCAGTTGTCCGACCGTGTCGGGGTCCACCAGGATCGCTCCGGCGTCGCGAGGATCAGAGCCGCTGACGATCTTGAATACGCCGCCACCGAACCCGGTTGCAACGCCGACCTCGGGGAGCGCGTTCATATCGGTGGCCGCTGTGACGGGCAGGATGCCGCCCTGAGCGGTCTTGGGTGTGACGGTGATCTGACCGTTGAACGACTGTCCGAATGTCTTGCGCAACGAGCCCTGGAACGACGACGCAAGTGTCGACACCATGATCAACAGGGCCAAGCCGATGCCGAGTGCGGCAGCGGTCAGCGCCGTGCGTTCTGGACTGCGGGCCGCGTTTCGGCCGGCAATTTCACCGGTCACGCCGCGAATCTTGCCGAGCGGCTTCGTCATCAGATCAGCAAGGCGACCGACCACGAAGGGGCCGAATGCGATGACAGCGATGAACAGCCCGACCACGCCGAGACCGAGATACTCCGCCGACGACGTCAGGCCCAGGTAGATGCCGATTGCGGCGATCGCCGAACTGACAGCTGCGAGGATCAGCCGCTTGCGGGACCCGCTCGAGCGATCGATCGACACATCGCGAAGGGCGGCTAGCGGAGGCACACGCCCGGCACGGATGGCCGGGAAGGTGGCGCAGATCAACGTGACGGTGACACCGACGAGCAGTGTGACCATGAACGACGTCGGGCTGATGACCAATGAAGTGTCACCAGGACCGCCGCCGGACGACGACAGGATCGCAGTGATCAGCGTCGCCAGGCCCACGCCGCCGGCGAAACCGAGCACCGCTCCGACGACCCCGACGATCAATGCCTCGACGAACAGGGCGAATGTGACCTGGCTGCTCCTGGCGCCGATTGCTCGGAGGAGGGCATTCTCGCGGAGGCGTTGGGCCGCGCTGATCTTGAACACGTTGTATATGACGAAGCAACTGACGAAGATCGAGATCAGTGCGAACGCAGTCAGAAACAGGGTGAAGAAGGCGAACTGCTCGGCGAGATCGGATTGAGATTCCTCCGTGATCTCCTTGCCGGTCAAAACCTCGACCTGCTCTGGGTCGAACAGCTTCTGGATCTCGGTCTTCAGTTCGGTTTCGCTGACGCTGCCGTTGCCGACGACGTTGACTGACGTGATCATGTCTGGCTGGCCGAGGACGAACTCTTGCGCTGTCGGCAGGTCGAACAGGGCCCACGTCGGGCCGCCCGTGGATTCGGAGCCGGCGAACGTCACGATGCCGACGACGTTGAACACGCGGGGTACATCCGAGACCGAAACGGTCACGGTCTCGCCGACATCGATACTGCCCAACTTGGCAGTCTGGACATCGAGTACCACTTCTGTGCCGCCGGATGGTGCCCGCCCTTCCTTCAGCTTCCATGGGGTGCTGAGGTCCTCAGGATCGAACACGCTGCCGAACTGCGGTGGGCCTTCGCCGCCAAGCACTTTGTCGTCGTCGTTGGTGACGACTGCAGTTCCACGTACATCGCCAGCCGCGGTGGCGACGCCGGCAACGGCTGCGACAGCAGCGATGTTCGAGTCCGGGATCTGGCCGCGGACGTCCTCGCCGAAGTCACTCTCGATCACGACAGAGGAACGGACGAATGCATCGGTCTTGTCGTACGCCGTCGCGAAGAGGCTGTCGATGCTGCCGTTGATCGTGTCGCTGAAGACGAAGACGCCGCTCAGAAAGGTGCAGCCGGCGATGACGGCCAGAGCAGACAGGAGAAGCCGACCCTTGCGGGCCAGCACGTTTTTCAATGCGATTCGCAGCATGTCATTCCCCGAAGCGCTTCATCCGGTCGAGGACCTTCTCCGATGTGGGCTCGGTCATCTCGTCGACGACCTTTCCGTCGGCCAGGAAGATGACTCGATCGGCGTAGCTTGCAGCAACCGGATCGTGGGTGACCATCACGATTGTCTGGCCGAGTTCGTTGACGGCCCGGCGCATGAAGTCGAGGATCTCGGCGCCGGTGCGACTGTCGAGGTTTCCGGTCGGCTCGTCGGCGAAGATGATGGTCGGCTTGCTGGCCATTGCCCGCGCGACGGCGACGCGTTGCTGCTGTCCGCCGGACAGTTCGCTCGGCCGGTGCTTGAGCCGATCACGCAGCCCGACGGTGTCGATGACTCGGGCGATCCACTGCTCGTCGCCCTTGCTGTTGCCGAGCAGCAACGGCAAGCGAATGTTCTCGTCGGCCGACAGGGTTGGGATCAGGTTGTAGGCCTGGAAGATGAAGCCGACCTTCTCGCGGCGCAGTTCGGTGAGCTCTTTGTCCTTCAGCGAGGCAAGGTAGGTATCGCCGATATAGACGGCACCCGACGACAAACTGTCGAGGCCTGCAAGCGAGTGCATCAGCGTCGACTTGCCCGAACCAGAGGGGCCCATGATCGCCGTGAAGCGGCCAGATTCGAACGCAACGGTGACGCCGTCGAGGGCGCGAACCTCGCTGTCGCCGGATCCGTAGATCTTGCAGGCATCGACGGAGCCGGCTGCAGCCGCGGCAGGAGTGGTGAGAGCTTCAGTCATGACGATCTTTCTACCGTGGCCTCGTGCATTGCCGATTCCCCTTGCCGGTTGATCCATGTCACCCCAACGGTTGACCGTGACGCGGGTCGGCCTGCGCGGCCGTCACGAAGACGGTTGTTCTCCGGGCGTGATCAGACCACTCTCGTAAGCGAGGACCACGGCCTGCACCCGGTCGCGGATGTTCAGCTTCATCAGCATCCGACCGACATGGGTCTTGATCGTGGCTTCGCCGAGGTACAACTGCTCGGCGATCTCGGCGTTTGACAGACCTCTGGCGACGTGGCGCAGTACTTCCAGTTCTCGATCGGTGAGCTGGTCCAGACCAGGCACGGTGGCGGACGCATCGCGAGATGGCCGCCGGCTGATGTCCTCGATCAGCCTCCGAGTCACCGATGGCGCGAGCAGTGCGTCGCCGGCGGCGACGACTCGGATCGCCTCGACGAGTTGCTCGGCTGGAGCGTCTTTCAGCATGAACCCACTCACGCCCGCGCGCAAGGCTGCGTACACGTAGTCGTCGAGATCGAACGTGGTCAGCATCAAGATTCGTGGGCTGGTCTCGGTGCGGTTGACGAGAATCTGACCGGCGGCCTCGATTCCGTCCATCCGTGGCATCCGGACGTCCATCAGGATGACGTGCGGACTGCAGCGCTTGGCGACCTCGATGGCTTCGATTCCGTCGCCCGCCTCGCCAACGACGGTGACGTCGCTCTCTGCCTCGACGATCATTCGGAACCCGGCGCGCACCATGGCTTGATCGTCGACGATCAGGACGCGAATCATTCGCTACCTCGGCTTGATGTCGCCATCGTCAGTGGGGCGCTTGCGCGTACCTGCCAACCGCCGCCTTGACGTGGCCCAACGGTGACGCTGCCGCCGCACAGCGCCATTCGTTCACGCATCCCGACCAGGCCGTGGCCACCTTGGTTGACGGCCACGCTGGCGCCCCTGCCGTCGTCGGTGATCTGGACCGAGACCTGGTGCGGTTCGTAGCTGATGTGTACGGCGACATGCTTGGCCTGACCGGCATGTTTGCGTACGTTGGTCAGCGCCTCCTGGACGACTCGGTAGAGCGACAGGCCGACGCTCGACGGCACATCGTCGGGCGGGTTCCCGCTTTCGGTCAGCTCTACATGAAGGCTCGGGTCATCGTCGACGAGGTTGCGGATGCTGGACAGCGTCGGCTGAGGAGCGAGTTCTGACCCTTCCGGTTCGCCGGTTCGCAGCACGCCGAGGACCCGGCGCAACTCGTCCATCGCATGGCGACCGGTTGCTTCGAGATCGCGCAAAGCAGTCTCGGCTTGGAGCGGCGCGGCAGTGATCGAACGGCGGGCCGCGCCGGCCTGAATGATCATCAGGCTGACGGAATGGGCGACCACATCATGAAGCTCGCGAGCGATCCGGGCCCGCTCGTCCTGAACCTGCTGGCGGGCGAGTAGGTCGCGCTGATGTGTGGCGATCGAGGCTCGCTCGGCAGCCTCGGCGACCTGTCGCCTACGCCGTTGGAGGTTGTCGCCGAGGATGAATGTGCCGATCACGAAAACGATCGAGGAGATGAGCTCTCCAATATGCAACTTGGAGTGGACCAGTCCCCCGATCAGTACCGGGATGAGTCCAACGGCAAAGACCTTGACAGTGTTTGCGCGCTGGTGGCCATTGGTGTGAGCGGCGACCGTATAGACGGCAATGAAGAGCGGAAGCCATCCAGCGCTGTTGAAACTCAGAAAATCCAAAATCAGCTGGCTTGGGGCAATGGCCGCAAGCACGGCAATCGGATGGAGTCGGCGCAGCGCCAGCGGTGCCGTGGCGCCGATGGACAACACGGCTGCGAACGCGTTCGGGTCTGCAGCATCGGTGACGTGGCTGGAGCCTGGCCACAGGGCGAGAATGCCGATCACCGCCAACACGAAAGCGAGGATGCAGTCTGCGGCCAACGGGTGCCGACGCAACCATTGGATTGGAGGGAACCGGCGCACCCCGTCACGCTACTCAGGCACCGGCCCCGTGCCGTCCGCCTGGAGGATGCCCGGCGTGCGACCTGAGAACGATTGACGATCGATTGGCATTCATTGCCAGTTCGTGAGTGTGAGTGATGATTTTCGACGAGAAACGCTGCCCGGATGCGGCCGCGCGATGCCGTACGCTCCCGGTGTGAGCCAATGTCCGTCGTGCGCGAACCAGATTCCGGCAGGTTCACGTTTCTGTCCGACGTGTGGTTACGCCCTCGGGTCTGCATCCACGGAGGAACGGCGGGTCGTCACGGTCTTGTTCGCAGACCTGGTCGGGTTCACCTCCCTTGCCGAACACATCGACCCAGAGCAGGTCAAACGACTGATCGATGCGTCATTCCAGTTGTTGGTCGACGACATCACCACCTTCGGCGGCACGGTGGACAAGTTGGTCGGTGACGGCATCGTTGCCCTGTTCGGCGTGCCCGTCGCGCACGAAGATGATGCGGAACGCGCGGTCAGGGCGGCGTTGCGGATGCACGATTCTCTCGCCAACTTCGCCAGCGAACGCGTTGCGCCCGCTGTCTCGCAGACGCTCCAGATGCGGGTCGGGATCAATACAGGCGTGGCTCTTGTGGGGACGGTCGCCGGCACGGACTACACGGCGATGGGTGATGTGGTCAACACCGCCTCGAGGTTGCAGTCGCTTGCGCCACCGGGCGGTGTTCTGGTCGGCGAATCGACCCACGGCTTGACGGAGTCGAGTATCGAATACGAGGCATTGGGCGAACTCGCAGCAAAGGGCCGCGAAGCGTCTGTCGCTGCCTGGTTGGCGAAGGCCGCTGTGGCCCAGCCGGGTGCCCGCCACCGTCGACGCGATGTCGGCATCATGGGCCGCTCCACCGAGTTGGCGCTTGCACTGGCGTCGGTCAACTTCTCGATCATGAACAGCCAAGCGGTCCTGCTCGCCGTCGACGGTGAGGGCGGCGTTGGAAAGAGCCGCCTAATCGACGAACTGCTCGGCACGGTTGTCGAGCACCATTCGGCAGTGGTGCTCGAAGGGTCAGCCGTGCCGTACGGTCAGTCGAACCGTTGGTGGCCACTCGCCAGCGCGCTGCTCGACCGACTGGAACTGGATCCGTCTGCTCCGGCCGACACTGTTCGCGCCGTCGCGATGGAACGGGGCCGAAAGCTGTTCGGCGATCAGGATCCATCGGCGGTTCCCGAGCTCGTGGAAGCGTTCCAGCATCTGCTCGGTTACCCGTCCAAGCTCGACGAACTGGACGCCCAAGCGGGGCGTGATGCGGTCTTCCGCGCTGTTGCGTTGGTTCTCGAACGACGGCTTGGCGAAGGTCCGGTCGTGCTCTCGATGACCGACGTCCACTGGGCAGATCCTGCGGTTCTGGCCTTGTTCGAACACCTACTCGTGTCGCTCGCGCGCACACCGTTCGTACTGGTCACTACGAACCGACCAGACCCGGATCTGATGTGGCCGCCGCTGACCACACGGGCGGCTGTCGTTCGCCTGCCGTTAGAGCCGCTCGGTCCGATCGCTGCCGCCCAGATGTGCCGGGCGATCATTGGCAACGACGCCGACGAGGCAACGATCGCAACGATCTACGAGCGGTCCGGCGGAAATCCGCTGTTCCTCGAAGAGCTTGCGGTTCTGGTCGCGGAGGGTGGCGATGTAACGGCTCTGCCGGACTCTTTGCGTGCTGTCATCGCCGCCCGACTGGACCAGTTGCCTGCCGATCAGCGAGCAACGATCGACAATGCTGCGGTCCTCGGGCCATCGGGGGTGGTGACGTCTCTGGAGAGGTTCGCCGAAGCGCTTGGTGGTCGACTCGACCCGTCGGTGCTTGACGGATTGATCGAGAGCGGGCTGCTGTCGATCGACGGTCGGCGCTGGTCGTTCAAGTCCGACTCCGTTCGGGAGGTCGCGTACAACACCTTGACCAAGTCGGTCCGCGCGGTTCGTCACGTCGGGGTCGCGTTGTCGATGAAGAGCAAGTTCGGCAATCTCGACGATGTCGCCCATCATCTCGCAGCGGCCGCCGAGATCGTTGCCGAGCTCGGCCCGATTGCAATGGTTCCGGCCGACATTCGCGCGCAAGCGTTGGAGGCACTCGAGGGCTCGGTTGCGCGGGCGTTCGACCAAGGCAATTTGCGCCAGATCGCTCGGACCGGTGCCCGCGCAATCGACCTGTTTCCGGAAACGACCTCCGGTGAGCTGCGCCGGCGATTGACCGCGCTGCAGTTGCGGCGAATCGGCGCGCTCGTCGAATTGCGTCATCTCGACAAGGCGCAGTCGGAGAACGATCATGTGCTCGCATCAGCGCTCGCCATCAGCGATCAAGTCACAGAGGCTGGCGCCCGCCGTGCCCAGGGACTGATCAGCCAGGCAGCTGGTGATTTGCCGATGGCTCGACTCCACCTCGGTGACGCGATCGATCTGTTCCGAGAACTCGACGACCGTCCTCAGCTTGCTGAGACGCTTCGACTCCGGGGCTTCCTCGAACTCTTCGGCGGATCCCTGTCCGAGGCTGAGTGGTTGTTCGGTGAAGCGGCTGGAATCTATGCCGCGCTCGATGATCGACGCGGGCTGGGTTACATCGAACAGCACCGAGCATGGATGGCATTCTTGGGCGGGCACATGGCAGAAGCCGAGGTGCACCTGGCATCGGCGGCGGCAACTCTGACTGAGATGGGCGACCGCGCCGGTGTTGGCTGGGCGCACGGCCTGCTCGCGTATGTCAAGTACTTCGGGCGCCAGTTCGACGAAGCTGAGCGCTTGGCGACGGCTGTGCGGGGCGAGGCCAAGGAGCGTGGTGACGAGTGGGCCGAAGCAATGATGATCTCGCTGATTGGTTCCATTCGATTGTGGACCGGTCACCTCGATGCGGCCTCAACGCTTGCCGAGCAGGCCAGAGCCAAATTCAAACGGCTCGGTGACGCGTTCGGACTGTCGCAGGCGTTGGCCGTTCTCGGAAGGACGCAGATTGCGCTCGGCGATCCGAACGTCGGCAAGACGACCGAGGCGCTGCTGTCCAAATCTGAGCCGTTCGGTGATTCGCCCTACCCACAACTTGCAGCGGCTGGCATTGCGATGCATGGTGGTGACGGAGCGACAGCCGTGATGCTGGCAGATCTCGCGATCAGCCGTTCGAATCTGATGGGTGCCAATCCGAGCGAGTCCCGGATCATTCGCGCCGTTGGGCTCGCCCAGAACGGCGAGTACGACGAGGCTCGAACAAGCCTTGCCCAGCTCACCGAAGAGATCGAGGGCCATCCCTTCGCGCAGGCCGCCACAGCGTTGGTCGCCGTTCTCGAACGCAGGGCCGAGGACGCGATCGCGGCAGCCGAACGGGTATCTGCCGCAGAGGGTCATTCCTACCTCGACGGGGTCCTCGCCAGCCTCTCCGCTGGTGCTGCGTCGGCTTTGCTCGATGACTCCGATGGTGCCCGCCGTTGGCTCAGTCAGTCTGTCGACCAAGCCGCCTCGACGCAGGACATCGTTGCGTCGGCTCTTGCGCTGACCGCATACCGACACGTACTGGGGTGCGCGCACCCGAGCGGTCCCGGAGATCTCAGTGTTCTGGCCAACGGATGGCGGAGCGTGATCGACGCGCTTCCGCATCTCGAACTCGTCACCGAAACCCACTGAACTTCCAGATGAGCGGAGCATGAGTTCGGGTTTGCCCGCGACGGGCCTGATCGTCGGCCGGTTCAACCCGCCCCATCTCGGCCACTCCTACATGATCGATTGGGCGGCTCAGCGGGTTGGCCAATTGGTCGTCTTCGTCAACACGCGCGACGGCGAGTTAGTGCCCGGATCCTTGCGCGCCGGTTGGCTCGCCGACCTACACCCCGACGTCACAGTGGTCGAGGTCGCCCACGATCTCGGGACGGACTTCGACGACGAAGACCTGTGGTCGAAGTGGATGGCACTCTTCCGCGATCGCTGGCCCTTGCCGACCGGACCGCACGCAGTGTTCAGCAGCGACCCGTACGTGACCGGCATCGCCGACCGGTTCGATGCCGTTCCGGTCGTTGTCGATGCCGACCGAATTGCAGTCCCGATCAGCGCAACCCAGATTCGACAAGCGCCAGCCGATCATCTCGATCGGCTGGCGCCAGTTGTGCGGACCTGGGTAGAGGCCAATCTGTTGTGAGCCGCTGTTGTCAGCGGGCTCGTGTCACTTACCGGGCTGGGGAAGTGTGCGCAGGTACGGCTTGACCGTCGTCCAGCCGCCGGGAAACAGCGTTTCAGCCTCTTCGTCGGTGACAGAGGAACCAATGATGACGTCGCCGCCGTCTTCCCAGTTGCCGGGTGTCGCGACCTTGTACTTCGCGGTCAGTTGCAACGAGTCGATCACACGGATGACCTCGTTGAAGTTTCGACCGGTGGAGGCCGGGTAGGTGATGGACAGCTTGACCTTCTTGTCCGGCCCGATGATGAATACCGACCGAACCGTGAGCGTGTCGTTGGCGTTCGGGTGGATCATGTCGTAAAGGTCCGAGACCTTCTTGTCGCTGTCGCCGATGACTGGGAAGTTGACGGCCGTGCCCTGCGTCTCTTCGATGTCTGCGGCCCACTTGCCGTGGTTCTCGATCGAGTCGACCGACAAGCCAATGACCTTGACGTTGCGCTTGTCGAACTCTGGCTTCAGCTTGGCGACTAGGCCGAGTTCGGTCGTGCAGACCGGGGTGAAGTCTTTCGGGTGGCTGAACAGCACGCCCCAGCTGTCGCCCAGCCATTCATGGAAATTGATCTCTCCGTCAGTGGTCTGAGCGGTGAAATCGGGTGCGGTATCGCCAAGGCGAACACTCATGGTCTTCCTCCGGTTTTGCGTCGCGCCGTCGTTGGCGCACGGTTCTTTGCGACATTATGCCTGATACCCGATCAATTTGCTCAAGAATTGGTGCGGTGAGTCGACGGGTCCCTCGGAGCCCTGGAATACTCAGCAGTGTGAGCGCGAACGCAGCAGTACCGAGTGAGCCCGCAGCGGGCGACTTGCATCGAACGATGGCAATCACCGCCAACAACGGAACATGGGATTGGCTCGGTAAGACCGACAGCGAACGCACCGACGATGACGCAGCGCAGATGACCCTGTCCGCGTATGCGGCTGCATACCACTGGGCCAAGGCGACCGGTACGGGGCCCGCGAATATGGCCAGGGCGAATTGGTTGCTGTCGCGGGTCTGGGCGGTGCGCGGCAACGGCGACCTGGCCCTGCATCATGCGGATCTCGTCATGGCCATCTGCCTCGCCAACGATCTGGCCGACTTCGATCTGGCTTATGCCTACGAGGCCCAAGCCCGCGCTCATGCGTGTCTCGGTCGCTGGGATGAGGCTCGCGACCTCCGCACGGCCGCTGCCGATGTTCCAATCGGCGACGACGAGGACCGTCAGATTGTGGAGGCCGACCTCGCATCCGGGCCGTGGTATGGCCTTTGAGCGTGACTGACGACGTCAGAGGTCTGCCGGATACACGATGTCGATCTCAGAAATCGTCGTCGGAAAGTCCTTGGAGTTGTTGGTGATGAAGCGCGATGCCCCGGCCTTGATTGCGGTCGCGAGGTGCACGGCGTCGACTGCTCTGAACCGGTAGCGGGCTGCGAGAGCGGTTGCCAGTTGGGCCGTCGCCTCGTCCGTGGGGCGTAGGTCGAGTCGGCTCAACAATGCTGCCAGATCCGACATGTCGTCGAGCGCTTGCTCTCGCATCGGCTTCGTCAAGAGTTCCGGGATCAACAGAACAGAGCCCACGCCAGCGAACTGCGATCCGTTGTCCACCTCAGCCTGCGAGAACAGTTTCCGAACGCCAACGCCCAGCGGATGAAGGAGGGAAGAGGCATAGATCAGCACATCGGCGTCGAAGGCATCCATCAGGGCGAACGTTCAGCGCTTCGATCGACCCGCTCGAACGGCGGCGACGAGTTGGTCGGCGCGGTCGTGAGTCAATCCGGTCACTTCGGCGAGCGGGACTCGGCGTGCCTTGTCGAGGAGGCCGCGGATGTCATCGGCGAGATCGAGTGCGGCACCAGCGCGGCGTGACCGCAACGTGTCCGGGCGAACGATGACTGCGACGGGTTGCCCGTGGCGAGTCAATGTGACCTCATCGCCGGCGAGGACGCGCTCGAGAATTTCGGGAAGTAAAGACCGAGCCTCGCTGACCGTCATCGTCGACATGAGGAAAATGTACCTCGACGTACAGTGATGTCCAACCTGACCGTCGAATCGATCAGCGCGTCTACGGTTGCGGCATGAGCATTGCCGTGACCATCGACGACCTTCCCGCCGCGATCGAGCAACAGGTCGGCTGGTGTTACTTGCTCACGGTGGCCGACGACGGGCAGGCCAGAGTGCTGGCGATTGCGCCGGAATGGGTGGTCGGGGGAGTCCTGCAGGCAGACGTCGGCGGGCGAACGGCGGCCAACATCGTTGCCAGGCCAGACGTGACGCTCGTGTATCCGCCGGCTCGGGCCGAGGGGCTCAGTCTGATCGTCGACGGCACGGCCCGTGTCGATGGCTCCACGATCTCATTCGAGCCGTCGACCGCCGTGATGCATCGGCCAGCGATCTCCAACGGGTAGCGACCTCAACCGCGGCTGTGCGACGCAGCCGTGCCAGATCGGGGACGGATCTCGGTCAGCTTTACGCGATGTTTACGCGCATTCTGAAGAGTGGCCACCATGACCGAGCAATCGACCGAGATGCAACTGTCCTTTTTCGGCCCACCGATGATCGTTGCCGGCGGCGCAAGGATTGCGCTCGCCGGCATTCCGGGGGTGATCATGGCGCTGCTCTCGAGTGTCGATGGGCCTGGGCTCACGAACGCCGAACTCGTCGAGCGGGTCTGGGGCGACCGTCGGCCAGCGACGGCGGACACCTCGTTGCGGGTCCACCTCACTCGGGCCAGGGCAGCGTTGGCGCAAGCGACCGCCGGCGAACTGCTGGTTCGAAACGACGGCTTGCTGAGTCTCGCTCCACACGGCGTCGCGGTCGACATCCGCCGGTTCAGGGCCGCTGCGCGAGTGGTGCAACTCGTTCCAGAGGTCGAGGATGCGCGACGAACGCTGCAGCTGTGGACTGGTGAGCCATTCCAGGGTCTGCCGTTCAACGCCGTTCTCGATCGTGAGCGGCGGGGCCTGCACATGATCCGTACGGCACTCGCATGCGTGTTCGCCGAACTGCTCGAGCCGACACCGAACGGGGTGTTCCTCGGCGAGATCGATGCCTTGATGCGAGAGCACCCTGGCAACGATCGTCTCACCCTCGTGATGATCGATCATCTTGTCGCTGCCGGCTGTCGCTCTGAGGCGATGTCATTGCGACGCGACCTCGAAGTGACGGCAGATGCTGGATGATCGGCAGTCGACGCATCTGGCAGAGGTTCGGTCAATCGGGGGTACCCGGCGAGCGTAGGGTTGGCAGCAGATGATTGGCGGTGGAGAGCTTCGATGCTTGGTGCTGGGACCAGTAGCGGTCAACGACGCGTCGACTGGCGAGCAGCGACCGGCCACCGGTCAAGCAGGGGCGGTGCTGTCGATGCTGGCGGCAAGCTTTCCGCGGCCGGTCTCATCGACGAGGCTGATCGAGACGATCTGGGCCGACAAAGCGCCGGCTACTGCTGAGACTGGAATCCGCGTCGCCGTGAGCCGGGCTCGCGATCTGCTTCGTGGATCGGGGACGGAAAACCCGATCACCGCTGAGTCCGAGCACTATTCATTGCTGCTTCCGTCGGAGTCGATCGACCTGTTCCGGTTCGCGGCGTGGGTCAACGAAGCTCGCGTCGAACTCTCCCGAGCGAATCCAGATGCGGCCGTGAAGCGACTCCGCGACGCCTTGCAACTCTGGCGTGGAGCGCCGTTCGGACGATGGGGAAGCACCGAAAGCCTGTTGATCGAAGTGGCCCAACTGGAGCAGACCCGACGTGACGCCGAGGAATTGTTCGTCGATGCACTGCTCGCAGCGCGCCAAGGTGCTGAAGCCATTCTGACGGCGGAACGGCTGGTCGAATCAGAGCCGTATCGGGAACGACGTTGGATGCAGTTGATGTTGGCGATGTACCGCGAGGGCCGGCAATCGGACGCACTGCACGCCTATCAGCGGGCGGCCGCTCGGCTTGGTCACGATCTCGGAATCATGCCGAGCCCAGAGATGGTCGCGCTGGAGCATGACATATTGATCCAGGCGCCGCACCTGAGTCCGACGAGTCCTGCCGCTTCGCTTCCGGTGAGTGACCTCGGGGCCCTGAGCGATGCGTTGCACCGGACGAGAATCGCGCCGCCGCGTCCTGGCACCTCGTTTGTCGGTCGCGACGACTCGCTGGATGAAATCCGAATCCTTCAGGCCTCCCACCGGATGGTCACGCTCGTCGGGCCGGGGGGAGTCGGCAAGACGCGACTTGCGGCCGAGTTTGCTCATCAACACCACGTAGCTGTGATCTTTGTTCCTCTCGCTGCGGTCAGCGAAGAGGACTTGGTCGTCGCCCTTGCTGAACGGGTTGGCGTCGGCGAGCGGCCAGGGACCGAACTGGTCGAGACCTTGACCGAACAGCTCCGTTCGCTCGAAGCGCTGATCGTGCTCGACAATTGTGAGCACCTCGTTGCTGGCACTTCTCGCCTGGCTCAGGTGCTGATCGACAGTTGCCCCGGAATCTCGATCCTGGCAACCAGTCGTCATCGCCTCGGCAACGAGAGCGAACGGCTGCTCAAGGTCGAGCCGTTGTCGATCGAATCTGCTCGGACGATGCTGTTCGACCGAGCTATCCAGCACACCGGCGAAGCCGAGTTGGCCTATTTCGATACGGAGTCGGTCGACGCTCTGATCGCGTGTGTCGACCGGCTGCCGCTTGCGATCGAACTCGCCGCAAGTCAACTCGACGCGCAGAGTCCGGCCCAGCTCGTCCAGGCCCTTCGTCACGATCTGACCTCGATCGGATCCGCCAGCCGGGTCAGTGATCGCCATCGCGATCTGACCTCGTTGGTCCAATGGTCGTTCGATCTGCTGGGTCATCGCGAACAGATGCTGCTGATCGATCTCGGGGTGTTCGAGACCGAATTCCTCGCCGCAGACGCCGGTGCTGTGGCGGGCTGCCCGGAAGCCGAGGTCGGCGCGGGCCTTCGTCAGCTCGTGCGTCACTCGTTGCTCAATGTGCGGACAGAGGCGCGATCGGTGCGTTATTCGATTGGGGAAGTCGTTCGACTGTTCACTCGAGACGTCGTGACGCCGGCTCGGCGATTCGAGTCTTCGCAGCGTCATCTCCGCCATTTCTGCCAACTCGCGGAGGGGTTGGAACACGAACTCAATTCACCCCGCGAGCCACAGGCTGTTGCCCGGCTGATGCCGGCGCTCGGTGAGATCCGATCTGCGATTCGCCACGCCACGGAGTCGGGCGACGTCGACCAGGCGATCCGGTTGACGCTCAGCGTTTTCAGCTCTTGTACGTTCCGGATGAACTTCGACCTGCTCGATGGCGGAGCAGAGATTGCAGAGTTGCCCGGCGCGGAGAACAGTCGCTACTACCCCGAGCTCCTTGGCAACATGGCGCGCTTCGAATGGGGTCGAAGCGACGCCGATCGGGTGCTGGACTACACGGCCCGCTCCATCGCTGCGTCGCACCGCCTCGGTGTCGGCGAGTCGATCACGGCTCATCTCGCACTCACGGCGGTGGCCGGCTATCAGGGCAAACTCGAAGCGAGCATTCAACATCTCGACCAAGTCACCCGGCTGGCACAGGAGCGCGGTGAGCCGTTCTGGATTGTGAACGCTCATGTCGTTGCTGCGATCGGCGCAGCGGTGTTCGGTCTCGGGGACATCGCCAGATCCGAGGGTCGCAAGGCGGTTCGCGCGGCCGAGATCTCTGGAGCACCGTCGGTTCTTGCATGGGCGCTGTGTGGGAGCGGAATGTCGCTGGTGTCGGATCGGCCGGCGCAGGCATTGCCGCTGTTCGAGGAAGGCGTCGAACGCGCCCGCGCCGTCGACAACTTGGTGATTGTGGGGATGAACCTGTCCGGTCTCGTCACGTCGTTGCGAGGGCTGGGCCGGACCGACGAGGCACGACCGCTGATCAAGGAACTGCTCTTGATGTGGTCGCGGGGTAATCGTCCGGCACAGTTGTGCGACGCACTCGTCGAGGCAGCGCTCGTGCTTGCATCGTCGGACCGTCGGTTGGCATCCGAAGCGGTGAGGGCTGCAGACTCGATGCGGATGGGCTACCCGTTCTTCGTTCGGGACACCGCCGCGCTCGAGGACTTGCGCTCCGTGCGACTCGGTCCGGTCGACCGGATCTGGACCGAGGCGCGAACCAATGGTGTCATCGACCGGTTGGTCGCAGCGCTCGGGTGACTCAGTCGATCAGTGGCGGGATCCGCTCGTAGGTCTTCGGGTCCTCGCGGTCGCAACCCGGCGGCTGCACGGTCATCGCCGGTGACAAGTACTCCTCTTCGGACCGCTTGCTGTACGCGACTTTCCAGTGGTCGCCGATCATCCGCAGCGCGGCGAGCACCACCGTGCTGATGATCGGCACACTCGTCAGCCGCCCCCCGTTGCGCAGCACGAGGGTTGCGAATCGCTCGCGTGGCCCGTTGCGGACCATCAAGAGGTCGGCGACGTCGGGATCACCAGCCGCTCGGAGCAGAATCGCCGGAACTGGTCCGAGGCCGGCAGGCATGTGGTCGCCGAGATCGTTGAGCATCGCTGCGGTCAGGCGGACTCCGTGGATGCTTCGGCGATGGTGCCGGCGGCGAATCAACGCTGCCATCTGGAATGCTTCGGCCTCGTTGATGAACCGGATCGCTTCCGTGTCGCCGAGCCGCCGTGTGAGGAGCGAGAGATCGCACCCCATCAGGTAGCCGATCGAGCACCACCGGTGGAGGTACGCCTCGCGCTCGGTGTCCGTGATCGAGATGTGCAGACGCCGGAAGGTCTCGATCACGGGCACGACGAAGCTGAGCACGGTGCCGAAGAGGTCCTCGGTGTTGATCGGTCGGCCATAGGTGTCGGTATCCCAGGGCTCGGTGCGCTCGGTGTTGCGCCTCGTCTTGCCATCCTCGGCGAGCCGTCGGGTGCGGCTGTGCTGGAGCCGGACTTGGGCGATGGTTGCGATTTGAGTGGGATCAAACTCTGCGAAATCCCCGTCGAGTACGGCGAGCACGAAGTCCAACGTTTGAGCGATCCGGTTCGCCGGCCTGGTAATGAGGTCTGAGTACTCGTCGAGAACCTTCGCGCCACGGGCCGCTGCAAACCCGTCTGGGAGCGCTGCCGCGAGAAGACCCATCATGACGATCAGGCGGTGCTTGCGGATGAACTCTGCACCTCCACCGCCGTTGTTGGATGAGAGCAGGTGGCGTGTCGTCAAGTCCGCCACACGTTTGGTGACGTCTGCGATCGTCACCTCGTGATCTGGCGTGGACGGTGACGTGGCCAGCGCGTCATCGAGCGGATCCACGGCGTTGCGGAACGCGTTCAACGTGTCGTTCCATTCGTCCTCGTCGAAACAGGGCACGGGTTCGCGGAGGGGAGGAATCGGCGGTACCAGGCCGGTTGCCCGATGCCGAATCACACGCTGCTCGTCGGCGTCCAACGGCTCAGTCGGGGTGAACTCGCGGCGGAACAAATTGGTGATGAATGCCATCCGCTGGTCGTAGGACAGCCAACAGATCGATCGGTGATAGCTCGGATCGTCGAAGCTGCGCAAGACTTTCTTCGCGAGCGGGACGCGGAGGTCCACGAGGTTCGCCGCGATCGGCTGCGTCGGTTCACGACCGACAGGGG
>JANOQU010000403.1:0-4240 GCA_031422355.1 Actinomycetes bacterium | reverse complement strand
TGCGCCGAGATCGTGGTCAGTCGTGATGCGACGATCACCTTGACCAAGACCGACGACACGAGTGGTGCTCTGGCCCCCGGCGGCACCTTCAAGTACACGCTGCAAGTCGGCAATGACGGGCCGTCCTCGATCTTTGCTGGCGCCGATCTGATCGACGACCTTCCGGTTGGGTTGCAGTTGGTGTCTGTGACGCCCAGTGGGAACTGGGACTGCAACAACGTCGACCCGATCTCCTGCGAGTTCGACCAATCGCTCGCCGCGGGCAGCAGCGCTCCACCGATCGTGGTCACGGTCACATTGGACGCAAACTACGCCAGTGGAACAGTCACGAACAGTGCGACCGTCGAGGGAATCTTCGATTCACTACCGATTCTGACGGCGAACGTGACGTCGCGATTCCGAGCCGTCGGCGATCCGTTCACGACCTCCGCCACGGCTATCAAAGTCACCGCAGTCAATCTGCCACCTCCGCCGACGACCACCACGACGATCCCGCCGACGACCACAACGATCCCGCCGACGACCACAACGATCGCTGCAACCACCACGATTGCTGTGACGACCACCGTCGCGCCGACAACGACCACGATCGCTCCGACGACCACGGCCGCTGCAGCCATTCCGCCACCGCCACCGACGGTGCCCGAGGGTGATGTCTTGCCCACGACCGGCGCTGATGGAACGTCAGCGATGACCTTCGCACTCGGCGCGCTCCTGCTGGGTTGTGGACTGATCGCGGTCGCGCGTCGCCGGTCGCTTACTCCTCCTCGTCGCTGATCGCTCCGGGGCGATTTCGCTCCGGGCAATAATTTGAGCTCGTGAAACTCGTGAAGCGCCGACTGGCCTGACGCGAGATAGGTTCGTGCCCGTATGTCCGACGGAACCGATCCAGGAATGACCGACAGCGACGGCGAAGCGTCTCAAACGGTCGATGTCAACCTCAACACACCCGCTGACGGCCACGACGACGGCCACCATGATGAACACGAGGACGGCCACCCGGCCGACGTTTCAGACGATCACCCTGTCGACGCTCATTCTGGCGGTGGGCACGGGCACAAAGCCGGAATGGGTGCGCTTGCGCTCGGCGCACTCGGAATCGTCTACGGCGACATCGGCACCAGTCCGTTGTACGCATTCCGTGAGTCGTTCGAGCATCACGATCTCGACACACAGAATCCGGTGAATGCGCTCGGTGTCGCGTCCGTGGTTTTCTGGGCGCTGATCATCATCATCTCGATCAAGTACCTACTGTTCGTGATGCGGGCTGACAACCGTGGCGAAGGTGGCATCCTCGCCTTGACCGCGATGATCATGCCGAAGGGCAAAATGACCCAGAAGGCAGCCGTCGTTGTGATCCTGGGTGTCTTCGGCACGGCTCTGCTCTACGGCGATGGTCTGATCACCCCGGCGATTTCAGTACTCAGCGCGGTCGAGGGCCTGAACCGAGTGTCGGACGTGTTCGACAGTTGGGTGATTCCGATCGCCGTCGTCATTCTGGTCGTTCTGTTCCTCGTCCAGCGACGCGGTACCGGAGGAATCGGCCGAGTTTTCGGACCGATCATGATCGTCTGGTTCGGGGTGCTGGCGCTGCTCGGTATCCGCCAGATCAGTCATATGCCAAGCGTCTTCAAGGCGATCAGCCCGACGTACGCAATTGATTGGTTCCGCTTCGATCCGCTCAACTCGTTCTTGACGATGGGTTCGGTGTTCCTCGTCGTGACCGGCGGCGAGGCGCTCTACGCCGATATGGGCCACTTCGGGCGGAGACCAATTCTGATCACGTGGTACGGCTTGGTGATGCCGGCGCTGATGCTGAATTACTTCGGGCAAGCAGCGATGATCCTGCAAAACCCCGATGTCGAACTGAAGAACCTCTTCTACGAGATGGCACCGGAGTGGGCCAGCGTCCCGTTGGTCGTGCTCGCGACGATGGCTGCCGTGATCGCGTCACAAGCGCTGATCTCGGGCGCGTACTCGCTCACTGTGCAAGCCGTCCAACTGGATTACCTGCCTCGCGTCAAGATCAGGCATACGTCGTCGGCTCACCGCGGTCAGGTCTACGTGCCGTTGGTGAACTGGGCGCTGATGGTTGGATGCGTTGGATTGGTACTGACGTTCCGAACCAGCAGCAGCCTCGCGGCGGCGTACGGAATTGCCGTCACGACCACGATGGCGATCACGACGATGTTGTTCTACGTGTTGTGTGTCTATCGCTGGCAGTGGTCCAAGGCGAAGGCCCTCGCAATCTGCGTTCCGATCATGATCGTCGACCTGATCTTCCTCGGGGCGAATATCCCCAAGATCCCAGAGGGCGGCTGGTTCCCACTGCTGATCGCTCTCGGTCTGGTGATCCAGATGAGCACGTGGCGCAAGGGGCGCGAACTGGTTGCTGCCCGGATCCATCGCGGCGAACGCAACATCGACGATGTCCTCAACGAGTTCAGCGACGTCGTGAGGGTCCCCGGCAGCGCGGTGTTCATGTTCAAGGATCTCGGCAAGGCTCCGCCGGCACTCGTCAACAACCTTCGCCACAACAAGGTGCTGCACCGCACGACCCTGATCGTGTCGGTGGCCACGGTCGAGGTGCCACGCGCGGATCCTGGCCAGCGTCACGAGGTGACCAAGGTCGAGCCAGGGGTGTACCAAGTTCTGCTGAAGTTCGGCTTCATGGAAGAGCCTGATGTCCTCACGGCGCTGTCCGAGATCAAGATTCGGGGACTGGATTTCGATGTCTCGGAGACGACCTTTTTCATCGGCCACGAGTCGATCATCGCCGGCAAGGCCCCCGGCATGTGGGCGCCGCGCGAGCAACTGTTCGTCATCTTGAACCGAGGCGCGGACAGCGCCAGCAGGTTCTTCAAGTTGCCCAACGACCGCATCTTCGAAGTCGGATCCCAAGTCGAGATCTAACCCCCCACCAGTTCCGCGAACCCTTTTGCCTGGTATGAGGTCACTTTTGGTGCAAACTCTTGCAAGCACTTCGTGATTTCGTTCATTTCGGCTGGCGACTCGTCCCAGCCCCGCTCGCTCTACGCTGAGACCGTGTCAAACAGCGCAACGGGGCCGGCCGGGCATCTCCTGATCGAGGCCATCGATAAGCAATTCGACGGTGTCGACGTGCTGCGGGGCGTGAACCTCGATGTGCCGGCTGGCTCGATGTGCGTTCTTCTCGGGCCGAGCGGTTCGGGCAAGACCACGTTGCTGCGCCTGATCGCCGGCCTCGAGACTGCCGACGCCGGCCGGATCACTCTGGACGGGCGGGTCCTCACTGGCGACGAGACCTTTGTGCGGCCCGAACGGCGTCGGATCGGAATGGTGTTCCAGGATTGGGCGCTGTTTCCCCACCTCAGTGTGAGTCAGAACGTTGCCTTCGGACTCGGCCGGGGTGACGCATCACGAGTTCGGGTGCGCGAGGTGTTGGACATGGTCGGTCTCGCTGGCTTCGACGATCGTTCGCCAGGGACGCTGTCGGGTGGACAGCAGCAAAGAGTTGCGCTCGCAAGAGCATTGGCTCCGCAACCCGACGTGCTGCTGCTCGATGAGCCCTTCTCGAATCTCGACATCGGCCTTCGAGTCCGGGTTCGCACCGAGGTCCACCGCCTGCTCGAAGCGGCTGGCGTAACGTCGGTTTTCGTCACCCATGATCAGCAGGAGGCGTTCGTTCTCGGCGATCAAGTCGTCGTGATGCGTGACGGCGCAATCGTTCAGGCATCGACGCCACCGGATCTCTACTCCAACCCAGCCAACGCATGGGTCGCTTCATTCGTCGGCGAGGCGAACTTCGTCGCCGCAGTTGCCGACGGAGTGACGGCAGAGACCCGGTTCGGCCCGGTCCAACTGTTGCAGCCCGCCTCTGGTGCCGTCGACGTGATGATTCGCCCAGAGCATCTGCATCTCGCGAGCGGCGACGATGCCGTTGTCGACTTCGTCGAGTTCTACGGACATGACACGGTGGTCGTTGCCCGACTTGACGACGGTCAGACGTTGCGAATCCGCGAGACGGTGGCTGCGGGCAAAGTCGGTGATCGGGTCTCAGTCAGCTACAGCGGCCCACCGACAGTGTCTTTCCCACCCTCTGACTGACTGCTTGCTTTTGTTTGCAGCAAAAGTGACCTCAGGGCAGGCAGAAGGGTTCGCGAAAGTGGTGTGGGGTCAGGGGGTTGGGGGGTTGTGGAGGTCGGCTGCGCCGTAGGTCTCCCAGCCGCCGGAACCAGTTCGCAGCAGCGCAGAACCAGTC
>JANOQU010000402.1:0-6121 GCA_031422355.1 Actinomycetes bacterium | reverse complement strand
TCGGCAAGACCGAGGTCGCGAAAGTACTCAGCCGCTGGACCGGGGGCGAACTGATCCGCCTCCAGTGCTACGAAGGAATCGACGTCAGTCAGGCGGTCTACGACTGGGATTACAGCAGGCAACTCCTGCATCTTCGCGCCGCCGAAGCCACCGGTGAGGCGCAAGGCGTCGGCACCGACGCCCTCGAGGGTCAGCTCTATCACGAGCGGTTCCTCCTCAAACGGGCTCTGCTTCGCGCTATCAGCCCTGTCACCGGTCCACCTCCAGTTCTGTTGATTGACGAGATCGATCGCGCCGACGACGAGTTCGAGGCATACCTCCTGGAAGTGTTGAGCGACTTTCAGATCACCGTTCCCGAACTGGGCGTGTTCCGGGCCGAGCGACCGCCGCTGGTGATCCTGACCAGCAACCGCACCCGCGACGTGCATGATGCGCTGAAGCGTCGATGTTTGTATCACTGGGTGGAACATCCGTCATTCGAGCGCGAGGTTCAGATCGTGCGCCTTCGTGCACCCGACGTCGCCGAGGTACTGGCCCGACAGGTTGCCGGCGCAGTCGAAGCAATGCGCGAACTGAACCTGTACAAACCGCCTGGTGTCGCGGAGACCATCGACTGGGCGACTGCGCTTGCCAGGCTGGGATTGTCTCAGCTGTCCGAAGCGGCGGTCGTCGCGACATTGGGTGCGGTACTGAAGTACCGCGAAGATCTCGAGCGGGTGCAGCAGCACGGCGTCGCAGACCTCGTCAAGCAGGCATTCGAGCGGGGCCTGTCGCACAACTGATGGCTTGGGACTCCGGGCAACCTTCTGAACCACCTGGCGACACCCACAATCGCCCGATCTCCGATGCCGCGACAATTGCGACTGCGTTTACTCGCGTGTTGCGCGGACTCGGCCTCAGCGTTCCGATCGGATGCGTGCTCACCTTCGGCGAAGCGCTCGGCGCGGTCGGTATCGACAGTCGCGCTGGCGTGTACTGGGCTGCCCGCTCGACACTTGTTCGTCGACCGGAGGATCTAGCACTGTTCGACCGGGCCTTCGCCGTCTTCTGGGATCAACTCGCTGGAGCCACGGGGATCGAAGAATCGGCGCCGCCGCAGCGGATCGTGATCGAGATGGACGACGGAGACAGCGAACAAGGCTCAGACGAATCGTCTGATCCGAACGACGACCCGACGATCCAGTTGCGGTTCAGCGCGGCCGAGGTCCTGCGCAACAAAGATTTCGGGGCCTACACGCCCGACGAATTGCGCCTCGCTCAGCAACTGATGACTCGACTGCGCTTTGCTGGCCCGCCACGGCGATCCCTGCGGCTCACCCAAGCTCGCCGCAATCAGTACCGACCAGACGTCCGCCGCACCGTGCGATCATCGCTGCGCGCCGGAGGCGAACCAATCCGCCGCTACTGGCGCGAGCCCGGTGAGCGAATGCGGCGGATGGTGCTCTTGCTTGACGTCAGTGGATCAATGGAGCCCTATGCTCGGGCGCTCCTCCGATTCGTCCAAGCCGCCGTCGCTGGTCGCCAGCGAGTCGAGGCGTTCGCAATGGGGACCCGCCTCACTCGAGTCACCAAGGAGTTGTCCAGCCGCGACCCAGATCGCGCCCTGCACCTCGCCAGCAACCGGGTCACCGATTGGAGCGGAGGAACCAGGCTCGGTGAATGCTTACGGCGGTTCAACGACGAGTGGGGCGTCAGGGGCATGGCCAGAGGTGCGATCGTCGTCGTGCTCAGCGACGGCTGGGACCGCGGAGACCCGGAGTTGCTCAGCGAGCAGATGCAACGCCTCCAACGAATCACCCACAATCTGATCTGGGTCAACCCGCTCAAGGTGACACCCGGCTACGCCCCGTTAGCGCGAGGGATGGCGGCCGCACTGCCGTATGTTGATCACTTCGTGGAGGGGCATTCGGTTGCTGCGATGGAAGAATTGGCTCGGGTCATTTCGTTCACGAGCATCGCCCCGAGCGGCACGAACACACGGACCAGCACACGGTCGAATACACAGTCGAATACGGGGGTGAACCATGCGTGAGATACTCGACGACATCGAACGCTGGCGTAGCGCAGGCCGACGGATCGCGATTGCCCGAGTTGTCGACGTGGAAGGCTCTGGCCCCCGAGAGGCGGGCGCGGCGATGGCCGTCAACGAGGATGGCGAGGTCGCCGGTTCGGTCAGCGGGGGCTGCGTGGAAAGCGCAGTCGTCGGCGAGGCGCTCGGTATCCTGCACGGCAACGGGCAGCCACGACTCGTGACGTTCGGGTACAGCGACGACGAAGCCTTCGCCGTTGGGCTCACATGCGGTGGCATCATCCACCTGTTCATCGAACCGCTGTCCTGGTAGATGCTGGCGTGACCGATGAGATCGTTGAAGGTGATGGCGTGACCGCCAGCTTGTACGACCAACTCCGCGACCGGATTCGCAACAACGAACCCGTTGGGCTCTGCACCGTTATCGACGGCCCGCACGTCGGCTCCAAGCTGTTGATCATCCCCGGTCGCAGCGCCCAAGGCTCGCTCGGCAATCCCGAACTCGATCGGATCGTCGGCCGCGACGCACTCGCCGAGGTCGAAGCTGCCGGCAACGGCATTCGCCACTACGGACCCCAAGGCGAGACCACACCGGAAGACCTCGCCGACGCCGCCACCGTCAGAGTTTTCATCGAAAGCTATGCACCTCCTCCGCAGATGTGGATTTTCGGCGCTGTCGATTTCACCGCGGCGTTGGCCAAGGTCGCAAAGATTCTCGGCTACCGGGTGATCGTCTGCGACGCTCGCGAAGTGTTTGCGACGCGCCGACGATTCCCGATGGCGGATGAGGTTTTGGTGTCGTGGCCCGGGCCACTGTTCACCTCGAGGGGCGACGAACTCGGCAGCCGCGATGTTGTATGCGTACTGACTCATGACTCCAAGTTTGACGTCCCGGCTGTCACCGGCGCACTCGCAACTCGAGTTGGCTATATCGGCGTGATGGGCAGCCGAACGACACATGATCGCCGGATGCTTCGACTGGCAGATGCCGGCGTCACCGATCCGAAACAGATCGCTCGACTGATGTCACCGATCGGATTAGATATCGGGGCCCGAACGCCAGAGGAGACAGCGATCTCGATCTGCGCGGAGATCATCGCTCGCCGAACCGGCCGATCTACGCCGTCATTGCGTGACGGAACCGGTTCGATCCATTCGTGACGTCACATTTCGATCTGGCGTATCGGTCAGCCGATCGGGTTGCCGAACTTCGGTGCTTTGCGGGTGGACAACGAAGCGACCTCGACAGTTCGACCGGTGTACGGCGAGTGGACCATCGTCCGGTCGACACCGAGATACATCATCACGTGTCCGGGGTAGTACATCAAGTCGCCGGCCATTGCTGTGTCGATCGTTCGCGGCGACGCCGCCTTGATCTGGGCACCCGATTGGCGAGTCAGCGTGACGCCGGCGACTCCCCAAGCATGTGTCGTGAGTCCAGAGCAGTCGAAGCCAACACCGGGCTTACTGGCCATCGATCGGTACGGAACACCCAACTGGGTAAACGCCGCCATCAAGGCTGTCTGGTGCGTCAGGTCGGCTTCCTGCCATGCAGCGATCATCCGGCTCGCTTCGATACCGAGGCGACCTGCAATCGCCGCAGCGATCGCATCACGGGTTTCGGTGTATGCAGCGAGGTCTCCTGCATCTCCGGTCGCCAAATAGGTCTGGAGCTCGGCCAACGCCGTCACGGCGATCGGGGCGAGTCCGTCATTGCGGATGACCGGCTTGGATGCTGGCAGGATTGCGACCGGCGTTGCGCTCGCCGGTGGCGCTGTGATCGCGATACCACCAAGGCATGTGGCTCCGGTCAATGCCAGGAGCGCCAATTTGCGGCGAACGCGGATTCCGTATCGAGGTACGTGTTGTCCCACTTGATGTGTCCCTTCGTTTGCGCATCGGCGTCGGGTAGTCACCCGACTCCGATGTCGTGGCTTGAGCGTTTGCCCGCTCAGGTCACGTTGCGCCAAACGAGAGCGCCACGCTGTGTGTTGGAGCAGCCGTATTGAGTGGCTATTCCGTAACAGAGGCCATAATATCGACATCAAATTGCAACAATCAACCCGGCCGTCATCGATTCGTCATGTTTGAAACTCATCGGGTCCGGGTATCTGTGGCCAATCTGCCACCTGATCAGGCACGATGCGTGCAATGAGTTTTCATGACGGCGCCGAAACAATTTTCGGAATTCTTCTCGCAGCAGGCGGTGGAAGCCGGTTCGCTGGCGCCGACCACAAACTTCTCGCATCGCTGCGCGGTCGCCGCGTCATCGATTGGTCACTGTCGTCGTTGCTTGAATCGCAACTGGGATCGCACATCGACCGACTCATCGTCGTCAGTGGCGCGGTCGATCTCCAGTTTGCCCCCGACATCTCCCGACGGATCATCGCCGTGCCGAATCCGCGCTGGTCTGAGGGCCAGGCGACCTCGCTTCGAGCAGGGTTGAATGCAGCGGCGGCCCGCGGTGCCGATTCGGTCGTTGTTGGACTGGGTGATCAACCCTTCATCGATCCGAGCGCGTGGGACCGTGTCGCTGCTGCAATTCAGCCGATTGCGATCGCGACGTATCAGGGCAAACGCGGCAACCCCGTGCGACTGCACCGCAGCGTCTGGACGCTGCTGCCCGACGAAGGCGACCACGGAGCACGTAACCTGATCGCTCTTCGGCCTGACCTGGTTGGAGAAGTAGCGTGCAGTGGGTCTGCCGCAGACATCGACACGATGAAGGATCTCCACCGATGGAACTCGTCAACGAATTCACCGTAAATCGCCCGATCGACGAGGCCTGGGCCGTCTTGACCGATGTCGAGAAGATCGCTCCCTGCCTGCCAGGCGCCCAACTGCAAGAAATCGAAGGCGACATCTATCGTGGCGTCGTCAAGGTCAAGGTCGGCCCGATCAGTGCTGCTCTCAAGGGTGAGGCGTCGTTCGTTGAGCGCGACGACGTGAACCACCGGGCAGTCCTGAAGGGTGACGGCCGGGACACCAAGGGCAACGGCAATGCGTCGGCGCTGATCACCGCATCGCTGGAGGAGTTGACCGCCACCAGTGCCAAGTGCGTCGTCCATACCGACCTCAACATGACCGGCAAGGTCGCCCAATTCGGCCGCGGCGCGCTCGGCGATATCAGCTCCAAGCTGATGCAACAGTTCGCCAAGAACCTCGACGAGATGCTGGCCAAGGACGCACAGGTCGGCGCGTCAGCAGCGGCGTCGGTCGAAACCGCAACTGAAGAGCAACCCGCCGAGTCGGCCAAATCGGCCAAATCGGCCAAATCGGCCAAATCGGCACCTGTCACGCCGTCCGAATCCGTGGTTCAATCCGTCATCGAGCCCGCATCGAGCGATGACGCCGGGTCAGCAGCGAAGGACTCCACGGCGACGGCATCGACGGCGACAGAAGCGAAAAGACCAGCATCGGCCAGTGATGATGGTCCAGCGGTCCGCAAGATCAACGGTCCAGCCGCAGAACCGATCGACGCATTCAGCCTCGGAGGCAGTGCCGTGTTAAAGCGCCTTTTGCCGCTGTTCGGTGGCCTTGTGATTCTGCTCCTCGCACTGCGTCGCCTGCGGAAGTAGCCGGTCGGGAACCGATCATTTCAGCGACGCACCGCTCAGATTCGATGGCAACCACTGTCGAGGTGCCAGAACCCACCGACGCGGACCGGCTGAGGGTGCAGGAACTCCTTGGGCGCGAGCCCCAGGGTCGATTTGAGATCGTCGTTCGCGATGCCATCGGGGATCCAGTTGTGTTGCGGAACGAACCTTTGCTGGACGATGGAACCCCGATGCCGACTCGCTACTGGTTGGTCAAACGATCCGTCGTCGCGGCCGTTGGTCGGCTGGAAGCCAACGGCGGAGTCCGCCAAGCTGAACGCGACATTGATCCGGAGCAGATTGCTGACGCACACCGGCGTTACGCCGAAGAGCGTGACGCGGCTCTCCCCACCGGGTACGCCGGCCCCCGACCGTCCGGCGGGGTCGCCGGAACGCGCGAGGGCGTGAAATGCCTGCATGCCCATTACGGCTGGTACCTCGCCGGTGGTGACGATCCGGTCGGCAAGTGGGTCGCTGATCGCATTGCGTCGGTCAC
>JANOQU010000401.1:0-1839 GCA_031422355.1 Actinomycetes bacterium | reverse complement strand
CGAGAAATCCGGGGAAATCCATATAGTTCGTCCCGATTGCATTGACGGTGACGCCGAACTTGGCATGTTCCAGTCCAACGGCGCGGACAAGTGCGTTGGCGCCGGCGCGAGTTGACCCGTACAACGACACCATCGGCTCCGGGCGAGCGCCGGTCGCGCTGGTGAAAACGACGATCTGTCCGGTTCCGGCGGCGACCATTGGGGGGAGAGCCGCCTGGAGGGCGTGGAAGACCATATCGAGGTTGACGACCTTGAGTTTGTCCCACTGTTGCAGCGTGGAGCCGAGGAATGGTCCGGTGATGATCGAACCAGTGACGAAGCACGCTGCATCGAGCCGGCCGAAATGGTCGAGCGCAGCCTCGACCACTGCTGCGTTTCCCTCGGCCGTCGTCAGGTCGACGTCGTCGACGACTCGCACCGCGGCCCCCAAACTTTGAAGTTGGTCGATCAACGGCGCGACTGCGGGATCAGGGTTGCCGTCGCTGGCGCCGTCGACCACGAGTGCAGCTGAACCGGCGCCGGGCACCTGCAGCACGAGGTCGTGACCTGAACCCGCAAGAAGGCGTGCGAGCGGCGGGCCGACATAGCCGGAGGCCAGCGTGATCAGGGCAACTCGGCGATCAGTCATGGCGGAACCGTAGATCGGTCGGTCAACCGCCGACGACATCGGTGATTTGCTCGAGTAGCACCGGGTCGCTGTCGGCGGGGACGAGGATCAACTCGTCGCATCCAGTCGCTTTGATTGCGGAGATCACTGAGCGCAGGCGGTCGGCGGAGTACACCGACATCGCGCCAGCCATCATCTCGGCGATCTCTGCGCCGAACACATTGAGATAGCGAGCTGCGAAGTCGTGCAGGGTCTTGCGGCCGTCGTCGCCGAGCGCGACGAACACGCCGGTGACCAGGCGCGGTCGAGTGTTTCTACCGGCATCGATCCAAGCCTTCTCCGTTGCCCGGAACGTCCGGTCGGCATCGGCGGGGTTGCCGGTCACTGCGAATCCGCTGACTCCGTCGGCCCACGTCGCTGCTCTTGCCAATGACTTCGGCCCCATGCCACTGCAAAGAATCGGTGGACCGCCAGGCTGAACTGGCGGTGGTCCGATCGGCTGGCCATCGGCGGCGAGCCCTCCGCTCCACAACCGGCGAAGTTCGCCAACCGTGGTATCCACCCGCGAGTGCCGTCGGGCGAACGGAGAGCCGAGGGCGTCGTAGTCCTGCTGACGCCCGCCGACCCCGACAGCGACGTCGACCCGACCGCCAGAGAGAACGTCCATCGTCGCCAACTGCTTGGCGAGCATTGCGGGGGCGTGCCACGGCACGACGGCGACGTTGAGAAACACCCGCACCCGCTGCGTCAACATCGCCGCCGCAGTACACAGGGTGATGCCTTCGAGGTTGTGGAACGTGATCCGCTCGCCGGCCGACACCGACGAGTACGGCCCCTCGTCGATTCCGCGACACCATGCCTCGACCCGCCCGCGGTCCAGTCCAACTGCCATCTGGGGGAGCGCGATACCGATGTCCATAGGCTGAATCTATGTGCCGCGGGGTGCGATTTCGGTGCCGTCGGGTCTGATGTGGTGCCAGCCGGTTTCGTCTTTGTAGACGGTGTATTGGCGGTTTCTTTGTCGTTGTTGTGGCGGGGGCAGTTTGGTCCGGCGTTGAGTGGGTTGGTGGGTCCTGCTTTGGTGGCCCATCCGTCGAGGTGGTCGATGTGGATGTTGGGGACTCGTAGGCCGCAGCCGGCGTGGGTGCAGCGGTCCCCGGTGAGCAGGACTGCTTCGCGGGCGGCTCCGGTGAAGAGTCGTTGTTTGCGGCCGAGGTGGATGGCGCGGCCTG
>JANOQU010000400.1:0-7105 GCA_031422355.1 Actinomycetes bacterium | reverse complement strand
CCTGCTGCCGCACTGATCCGGCGAATCGGCCCCGTTCCGCTCTCGCTCTCGCTCTCGCTCTCGCCCTCGCTCTCGCCCTCGCCGGAAAGTCCCCGGTGGAAAACACGCTCATGATCCCGCGAACCACCGTTACACGGTGGTTCCCGGGAACATGGGCGTGTTTCTCACCAGCTTTCAGGCAGCCGCCCGTCCGGGCTGGAGTATCGGCTGTGGGGTGAAGTTCAGCCCGCCGAAGGGCGGGGCTGCTCGACGGGGACTTCTGGGGCTGGCATCGACGTACCGGTCAGCTCCTCGGGTGTCGGCGCGGCGCTGACGGCTTTGGCCGGGTTGAGCCCGAGTTCTTCGCGCAATTGGCTGAGACGACCCTGCGCTTCGACATTGGCCGTGGCCATCTCGACTTCGTGAATCCGGCTGGTGACAGACGTTTCGCCGAGTTCGGTCGAGGCACGCGCTCTCGCATAGCGAGCTTCGATCTTGTCGCTGACTTCCTTCAGCGTCGGCACATCTGCGCCGACCGTCTCGTTGAGCTGCTCCATGGCCTTACTCATCTGCTCTTGCATCTTGGCCTGCTCCAGCTGAGAGAGCAGCTTGTTCTTCTCGGCCAGCTTCTGCTGCAACAGGCGGCTGTTCTGGGCGACAGCTGCCTTGGCCTGATCGGCGGCCTGGGTGGAGTCCATCACCATTGCCTTCAGGCCTTCGACGTCTTTTTCGACGGTGATCAACTGGTTGGCGATGGTCTCTGCTGCCGAGTTGTATTGGGTCGCCTTCGTGGTATCCCCGGCGGTGGTCGCATCAGCGGCCATGATCAGCGCCTGGCGGGCGTTGCCGTTCAGCTTCTCGAGTTCCAGCATCTTGGCATTGAGTCGCAACTCGCTCTGCTTCTGGGTCGCGATCACGTTGACCGCTTGTTCCTTCAACCGACGATGCTGCTCTTGGGCCTCCGTCAGCGCTTGTTCCAATTGGATCGCCGGATCTGCCCGGTCGTTGAAGTCCTTGTTGAACTTGGCGCCGATGTACTTCCACCACTTACGAAACAGTTTGAACATGGAGCGATTCTAGACTGATCGGCGATCGTTGCTCAGTCGATCTCGTTTGCTGGCAATGCCGCTGGCACTTTGGATGATCCGAACGGAAGACGTCTGCGTAGCAGGTCCAGCTCAGGTGCTCGCAGCATCAGCAGCACCCCGACGTAGACGCACGTGCCGATGATGGTGCCGACCACGATTCGGAGCACGGCTCCACTTCCCGAGTTGCTCCCGATGTTGTGGGCGACCAGCCAGACAGTCTCGGCCATGACGACGCTGGCCAACAGCATCCGCCACAGGCTGGTATAGATGCTGTGGAGCGAGAATCCAGAGACCTTGTAGCTCAGGACCAGCAGGGCCAACGCGGCGCTCATCAGGTATGCGATACCAAACGACAGCCCCAGCCCGAGGACGCCGTAGCGCCCCACCAGGAACCAGGCGAGGACGATGTTGATCGCGTTCTCGAACAGGTTGATGATGAATGGCGTACGGGCGTCTTGATGGGCGTAGAAGCCGCGCAGAACGAACAGGTAGACACTGAAACCCACGAGGCCTACAGCGAATCCGCCCAGCACTCGGCTTGTCTCTAGTGCATCCTCAGCGGTGAACTTGCCGTGCTGCAGTATCGCCCCGATGATCGGTCGGCGAAGAACGAACAGACCGAACCCCGCCGGCATGGTGAGCAGCGCGACCATCCGGATACCGAGTGACGATCGCTCGATGAACGCCGGTTTGTCCCTATTGGTGACAAAGCGGGACAACTCTGGAACGAATGTGGTCGCGATCGAAACAGCCAGCAGTCCATGGGGGAGGACGAAGAAGGTAAAGGCCTTGTTGTATGCGTCCTGGCGGCCCGGGCCTCGGCTGAGCGCAAGGTTCTGGACGACGACGATCGCGACCTGGTTCGCAGCCGCGTAGCCAAGGGTCCAGCCCGACAGGCTGAGTAACTTTCGAACAGCGGGATGGCGGAAGTTCGTCGTGAAGCCCGTTGGAGCGTTTGCCCGCTTCAGCGCGGGGTACAGCGCGAAGGCCGTGATTGCAATGCCGAGCGTGGAACCGAGGCCCAGTGTCAGCCGAAGTCCGTCGTTGTCGAGCACGTCGGACAGCCCAACATCCTTGTGATCCACGATCCCAGGGATCAGCAGCAAGCTGATGATGATGACGACGTTGGACAGAACCGGCGCCCACGCACCGGCGAAAAATTTGCGTCGTGCATTCAGCATCGAGGTCCCGAGCGACGTGAGACCGTAGAAGAAGATCTGGAACAGCAGGATCCGGGCGAGAAGGGTGCCGACCCGCCGGAACTCCTCTCCGTTCACCTCGTCGGACACGTCAAGTGAGTAGAGGCGGAAGATCCACGGTGCCGCGAGCACCGCAGCGGCCGTCAGCACACTCATTGCAACGACGGCGACGCTGACGACGGCGCTCGTTCCTTCGTCGTCTTTCTGTTCGGCCAGCTTGGTGAACAGTGGGACCAGGCTGGCGGAAAGAACGCCTCCGAGGAGCAGTTCGTAGATCGCATTCGGACTGCTGTTCGCTGCGTTGTACGCGTCTGCGAGAGCCGTCTGGCCAATGACGAACCCGAGGACCATCACCCTGACCAAGCCAGTGACCCGCGACAGCGCGGTCCCAAGGGCGACGATCACATTCGATCGCAAAAGCCCGGCATCGCCCACGGTGGAGGACCCCTCGATCCCGCCGTGGCCGATGGTCTCGGTCATTGCGGAGGCCAGGTTTGCGGTTTCTGCTCGGGTGGACTTGCAGCCGGGGATGGCAATGGTGGAGGTGTTGGTTGCGGCGCCGGGTTCGGGCTTGGCGTCGTCAGCGGAAGCTCACCCATCTCAGCGCGGCCGGTGTCATCCATCGCCAGTCGAAGTCCTTCGAGTTCGGTCACGAGATCGTCGACATCGTTGCCGAGGACCCCGCCGTCAGCGGCACCGATACTGACCTCGACTGCTCGCGCGACAAGTTCATCGAATCTCGCATCCAAGAGACGCAGTTGATCGCGCGCAGATGACGACACCCGCTCCATGCGATCACCGGAACTCACCTGAGCTTCAAGTGACTTGATCGTCGAGGCCAGTTCAGCGCTGGGCGAACCCATTTGTTGAAGCTGGGCCAACTCTCTACGGGCGTTCTTGGTGTTGAGTTGGGCAATCGCGGAATCGATGTCGTCGCCACGCGAGGCAATCCGCCACGACTCCTCGATGCCGTCTTCCAGGCGCTTGGACAATTCGCGCAGCCGATCCTTGATCGGCCCGCTTCGCGTCGCGACGACAGTGCGGTCGAAGCGCAATTTGGCCGCCTGAGCGCTTTGCACGTATCCGCGCCACGGCTCGCTGAGCACGAACGCATCGATCCTGCTGCCGCGCTTGTTCCTCGGTACCGCCGTCAGAACCTTGATCCCGTAGGCCGCGATACCACCGACCGCTGCCAACACGATCGGCACGCTCGCGACGATGCCGATGGCGGTTACTGCGCCGAGCAGCAAAATGCTCCACGGCGACAGCAGCGCCCTCGCGACTGGTGGTGTGAAGAATCGGTCTCGGAAACTAAGCGAAGGCATGATCGTTAGAAGTTTGACACCACGTTGGTGAACACTTGGTCGATGGTGGCTGGATTGCTGGCGTCGTAGTACGCAGCGGCGGTTGCTTCGGCGATGTCTTTCAGGGTCGCCGTGTCAGCGCCCGCTCCGTAGCTGATCGTGAAGACGCGCACTGACTGGGCGTTGACTCCCTCTGATCCGGCGCTGAGCGTTGCGATCATCTCGTCGTACTGTTGGTCATCGTCGTCGAGAACGCCATCGTCGTTTTGGCCGTCGGTGAGGAACAGCACGGCATTGATCTTGGTCGGATCGAACGAGGCCTTGGCAGCGAGGTAGGCAGCAGTTGTGACGCCATAGAGCGGTGTGCCATTGAGTGGCCGTTGAGCGCGAATGGTGCTGCGCAGAATCTCGCGGTTGGTGCTCATCGCTGCGGTCGGAACGAGTTCGAGATAGGTGGCTCCTGCGGCATCGAGGTCTGTCGTGAAGATCCACAGACCGACCTCGTCGGTGTCCTTGAACTTGTCGAGCGAGTTGACGGCTGCGGTGATGGCGAGGTCCAACTTGGTCTCGCCCGCGTCGCCGACGGGCTCGCCCATACTGCCGCTCACATCCAGCACCAGTAATACCTTGGCGTCCTTGCGTTGCTGGGCCCAGGCATCGAGCACACCGACCAACACGTTCGGTGGCGGGACCTCCAACTCGGACTGCGGCTCGTTCGGGTTGACCCCGTTCTCGACGATGATCGGGGCGCCAATCGCAACTGCTGGATTGTTCGGTCGGAATCCGAATTCCAACACCTTGGTTTGATTCTCGGGCAACTGGACGAAGTCCTGGAACAACTTCGCGGCCGCCTTCTGCTCTGCGCTGACCCAATCGGCTTCGAGGATGATGAACGGGTTGTCCGAGAACAGCGTCCCTTCCTTCGGATAGATCGCGACCAACGGATCACGAGGCGGCCGAGGGGATTCGCCGGGATCGAGGATTCCATCGGGGTTGCCGCTGTTGTAGTCCAAGACGGACTTCTCCTCGACTGCGACGGCGGAAACGTACGTGAGGGCGTTCCCGCGCTGGTCGGCGCGGTACCAGTTGTTCAAGAACGTCAGCGTCGTGTCGCCGTAGTGAACGACTGCTTGCTCGACACTTGTCGCGAACTCGACCACGTTCGGCCGGCTCAGATCCTCGAGTGTGAGGCCGCTGGTCTTACCGGTCGCCGCGTAGTACTCGGCGATTGTGAAATTGAGGCCGCTGGTCGAGAAATCCGGGCTGGTCTTACCCAGTTTGAAAGCACCCCACTCCGGATGGCCATACGCAGCCCACCCCTCCGGGTTTGCGGAGAGATCGACGATGTCCTGGAAGCCGATCGGGGTGTTCGGATAGTCGAGCGCGTCGGCCATCGGCTTGGGCATCGCAATCACCAATGGCGTCAGCATGAATGGCTCGCCAGGGGGTGCGATGTTGCTGTTGGTGCGTTCGTTGACAACAGCACCCCAGCCGCTCGCAGCCGGTGACCAGATCACCGGCTGTGGGCCATTGTTGGCAGGATCTGGCCAGCCCTTGACGAGCAGTTGGGCTGCGGCGCCGCTGCTCTTGCGGTTCGGTCGAACGAAGATGCATGTGCCGTCGATCTTGGAGGTGTCGGCGTCATTGAACGTGTTCGCCAGTTCGGTCAGCACGGTGACCTTCTCTGGGCTGACTGCCATCTCGACCGTGATGCAATCGCCCGGATCACCGTCGAGTGCGCCCGTTGTCGACGTTTGCTTGGTCTCGCTACTGCATGCAGCGCCGACCAGACCGGCGGCAACCACGAAACAACCCAAGATCTTGAACCGTCTCATTTGGTGTCCTTCCACAACGCTCGCAGGTTGATGAACGTACCCGCCGACAGTGGCGCCGCCCCGTCAACGGGCTGATCCCAACCAGTCGTCGTCAGGATGCTGGTCAGTTGTGACTGCAGCGCCGCATCGTTGTCGCCAAGCGTGGCGAATACCGCAACATGGGTAAACGCTGGATCGACAGACTGAACCTCGTACGGTTTTCCAGGTCTCGGCGGGTTTGAAAAGGTCTCGACGACGGTGGTGTATGCGACGTTCACCAAGCTGTCGCGGTTGATCAATGTTTGTAGGGGTGATTCGGTCGGAACGGCATTGTTGTTGTCCCCAAGCCTTCGGACCCAATTCTTGACGTCGGATTCTTCCAGTCGTAACGGCTCGATCTCGGTGCTTGCGATGACGCCGGCGACACCGCTTGCGAAGTTGAGAAGCCCACTCGCCTCGGTCAATGGATTGCTGATTCCGACCTCGACCGCATCGACGGTGCCAGCGCAGGTGGCCTTGCTCGACGATGCACAGGCGTCGAGGAAGGCGGCAGAGATCCGGCCGGCAACAGCCACGACGGGGGACGTCGAAGCGATTGGGGTTGCGTCGGTCGTTGCCGGGCCAAAGCTGGTCCCACGCTCTCGGGTCTGGTCCAGCATCGCCGGGAACGGGTCGAGGGTGAGCCAAGCGTCGGGAAGTTGGTCGTCATCGACCTTCGCAAGGCGGTCCAGCGTGGTGCCAGCCGACTCGATGGTGACGGTCAGGTTTGTGCGATCGAGCGATTCGCAGACATCCTCGAACTCGGTACTGCAGATCAGCGTGAATGCTTCGCCGGCGATCTGGTCGGTCGTTTGCCCGCCAGGACTGTCCGAACCGGTGTCACTGTCGGAGCGGTCATCGAGCCAACTACGCAGAAATACCGCGCCGACGACCAGCGCGATGGCGGCCAGAAAGGCTCCGAGGCGCTTGACGGTCATATCGGCGCCCCCACCGGCGGCAGGTCGTCGGCAATGAGCGTGGTCAGTTGCTCATCCGTGGGTTCGTCCCACGCTGCCAGTCGTTGGGCTTGGCGACCAACGGCGTCCTCGAACACGTTTCGGATCAAGCGGGCGTTGCCGAAACCTCGGTCGCGTGAGGTCGCGGCGAGGATCGCTCGGAGTTTTGTGGCCGCGTCATCGGTGAGCGCGTAGTGGTTCTTCGTCCCAAGCTTGTTGAAGATCGTGATCAGTTCGTCGTCGGTGTAGTCGGCGAAATTGATCGTTCGGGTGAAGCGACTCTTGAGGCCAGGGTTGGTGTCGACGAACTCCTGCATCTCGGTGGGGTAGCCGGCGGCCACGATGCCAATGTCGTCGCGGTGATCCTCCATGAACTTGACCAGGGTGTCGATGGCCTCACGTCCGAAGTCATCGGCGCCGCCGCGGGCAAGGCTGTACGCCTCATCGATCAGCAACATTCCGCCCAGCGAACTCTGCAGGACGGCCATTGTCTTGGTCGCTGTTTGACCGACGAAGCCGGCGACGAGGTTCGATCGATCGGTCTCGATCAGTTGGCCCTTCGACACGACACCGACCGTGCGATAGATCTGGCTCAGCAATCGCGCAACTGTGGTCTTGCCGGTTCCGGGATTACCGGTGAAGATCAGGTGATGGCTGGTCTCGATCGTCGGTAGACCGCGAGCCGCCCGAAGGCCCTGGATCTGAAGCAGGCTGGTCAGCCTGGCG
>JANOQU010000399.1:0-5510 GCA_031422355.1 Actinomycetes bacterium | reverse complement strand
CGCCGAACTGGAGCCCGGCGCGACTGTGTTCTTGCATGTCCATCACCACATCCGCGAAGACGCTCAGACCCTGTTCGGTGGTGCGCTCCAGCACCGATCCACGCAGCGACCCGATCATCGCGAGACCTGCGCAGTGGCAATTCGGCTGCGCATCGGCGCCATCGCAAGATGACACAACGCCAGGGCGGCTGCGTCAGCAGCATCGGCTGGCTTGGGTATCGCCGAGAGGCCCAGCCGTGCCTGAACCATCTTCTGGACCTGCAACTTGTCGGCGGCTCCCCAACCGGCGACGGCACCCTTGACCTGATTCGGCGTATATTGCACCACCTCGCAGCCACATGCCCACGCCTCGGCGAGGGCCAAACCGCTTGCTTGGCCGACGCTCATCGCCGTGCGCACGTTGGTCTGGAAGAACACCTGCTCCACGGCAACGACGTGGGGGCGGAACTCTGCGATCAGGGATGCGAACTCGGCACGCATCTCGGCGAGCCGCTTCGGTAACGGATCGGTGGCGGGCGTCCGGATGACCCCGAGACTCAATGCCATTGCGCTGGCCGGCCCAGTGGCTTGGAGTGCTGCGTACCCGCACCGGGTGAGGCCAGGGTCGATTCCAAGCACGACCAGTGGTTCCTCATTTGACCGCATCACGAACACAGGTTCGAAGCGTAGCGGACACGCGGTCAGCCGTGGTGGATCACACCAGATCGATCCGTCGGTCGATCCTGGTCAATTTGTCGGGGTTGACCATCGTGTAAAACCGGTCGATCAGACCGTCGCGGACGTCGAAGGTGGCCACCCAATAGGGCTGATCGTCGACAATGGCGACGAGCCCTGGGGAACCGTTGACGACGCACGGCTGAATCGACACATCGTGGCCGACGAGGGTCAACAGTCGCTTGGAGATGTTGATCAAGAACCGCGCAATCCGCTCTGGTCCGACCACGGGCCGCCTGGCCGCATGACGAGCAGCCCCGCCATCTGACGTCAGCACTGAGCCGGCCGAGAGCAGTGCACGCAGCTTGATCTCGTCACCCGAAGAGATCGCACTGACGAATTGAGTGACCATCGCGAGATGGTCCGCGGCCGCCGCCGGACGCACGTCACCCTCGCTCGCCCGCACTTTTCGGCGCGCCCTGACCGCGATCTGTCGGGTCGCCTCCTCTGACTTGGCAATCACCGTCGCAACCGTGGCGAACGGCTGCTGGAACACGTCGGCGAGCAACAGTACCAACCGCTCATTCGGTGACAGGCGCTCCATCAGAACGAGGAATGCGGTCGTCAACGAATCACTCAGTTCCGCTGCGGCCGCCGGCTGATCCTCGAACGTCACGAGCGGCTCGGGTAGCCATGGACCGACGTAGTCCTTCTGGTTTCGTTTGCGCGCTCGCAACCGATCGATTCCCAACCGACTGACGACCGTCGTCAACCACGCAGCGGGATTGTCCAGAGTCTCGTGGTCGGTCCTGCTCCATTGGACCCACGCGTCTTGGACGACGTCCTCGGCGTCGGTGATCGAGCCGAGCAACCGGTACGACAATCCAATGAGCCGGGGGCGTTCGCCGCTGAAGAAGTGCACCGGATCGAACCGGACGGCGCCATCAAACACGTGTGCCCTGATGCCCGGCAATGAGTTCGATTGCTCGACGAGCGGCGGATTCTCCGCTCGCCGAACTGGCATCTGCGAGCTGGCCATTCGGCCCGATCCAGTCCCCGGCGACGAGGACACGATCAATGCCAAGCGAGTCGATGGTCGGCCGCCCGTCCATCCCGCCACCACCCGCTTCGGGAAATCCGTGGGCGACAACGAGGCGGTGAAGGTAACGCTGGTCGACGATGTCGTTACTGGAGATTCCTACCTGCTCGGCCAGCCGCACAAGCCGATTCAGATCCAGTTCATTTCCGCCATCCTCAGCTTGCACGACGTCGCCGTCTGGCACGTAGCGCATCAGCGAGACGAGCCCGCAGCCGGCCGGGCAGAGGCGCGCCGTTGGACCATGCGGCGACAAATAGAGCGGTTCGTCGATGCCGAATACGACGCCGTCGTGAACCCGATTGAGCGCCAGATCAAGTACGGCTGCTCGAACCGACGAACCGGCCTGATCGGGAATACCCGAATTCACAATGCGGCCAACGGTGTCGGGAGCCAGGCCGGCCAAAATGACAGCCTTGGCGCTGATCGACGTCAATGACGTCTCGATCGTCACCGTGTCACCCGCAACGATGCTCGACACAGGTTGGCCAGTCACCACAGTCCCGCCGTGCGACTCGAATGCGGTCGTCAGGGAATCCACGATCGTGTGCCACCCACCGTCGACGTAGCGGACGCCTGCGAGCGCCAACTTCAGTTGGTCGAGTGCGGCCCCGGCATCGAAGCGCTCTGGCGCATTCACGTACGTCGCGGTCCGCACGATCGTTGCCAGGAGCCCGGCGACGTCGTCGGCTTCGTTGCCCAGGAATTCCTGCCAAGGAACACCAACGAACTGGTTTGTCTTCATCCGCGGTAGTCGGGCGAACAGACTGGCCGCTCGCACTTTGCTGCGCGGCCGCAACACCGACGTCGTCACGATTCCGATAGGGCTGAGCCCCATCGTCTGCAGTTGGCCGTGACGCAGAAGCCGAACGCGCTTTCCTGGTGGCGCGTTGCCACTCGGGGACAGTCCGCGGGCTGCGAGGAACTGTTGGAGATGGCCGCGCAGAAAGAGCGCATGGGGGCCCGTATTGAGAAGAAAGCCATCACGATCCGTTGTTCGCGCCCTTCCGCCGAGGGCGTGAGCATCGATGATCACGGTCGTGGCACCGAATTCCGCAGCCGTCAGTCCCGTAACGAGACCTGAGATACCACCACCCACGACGGCGATGTCGAACTCCTGGTTTGAACCATTGGAATCGGTTGCTGATGTCACGTGGCGCTCCATTCGATCCAGCGTCGATCACCGGTCACGTGTCTGACGTCTGCCAGCATCGGTTTGTGACAATCAGACCGAAAGAGTTCCGGACAGTGGACACCCGGAAGGGTTACGACGTCTTTTTGATCGCTTCGACGAGTTCGCTGACTGGACGATACGTGAGACCGGCGATGGCCCGGTGCGCGTACCGGATGACTCCGGCCGAATCGATGACGAAGACGCTTCGACGCGGGAAACCGATCGGGCCGAGCGTGCCGTACAGCCCGGCGACGGCCTTATCGGCGTCGGCAAGTAACGGGAACTTGAAGCCGTGCTTACCGCTGAACTTTTCCTTGCTCGCAACGTCTTGGGCCGAGACAGCGAGGACCTGTGCGCCGAGTTCGTCGAACTCGGAGAGTTCGTTGTTGTAGCTGTTGAGCTGCTTGGTGCACACCGGCGAATCATCGCCTGGGTAGAAGACCAAGACGACGGGCTGGCCGGCGTAGTCCGAGAGTGTATGAGTCACTCCCCCGGTGCCAGCCAGGGTGAAATCCGGGGCCTTGTCGCCGATCCCGACACTCATTCTCCGACCGTTTCCATCAACTCGTCGGAAATGTCGAAATTGCTGTACACGTCTTGAACGTCGTCGTCGTCTTCGAGAGCATCCATGATCCGGAGAATCTTCTTCGCATCGCCGACATCGGTGACTTCGACATCGATCGAAGAGACCATCGTGCTCTCGGCTGACTTCACGGCGATTCCAGCAGCGATCAGAGCCGCCTGCACGTCGTAGACGACATTCGGTGCGCTGAGCACGCGCCAGTCCCCACCGTCGCGGGCGACATCGTCCGCGCCCGCTTCGAGCGCGGCCATCATCAGTTCGTCCTCGTCGATCGCGGCATCGACATGGATCACACCCTTCCGGCTGAACTGCCAACCAACGGCACCGGGTTCGGCCATACTGCCGCCCAGCTTGTTGAAGATGATTCGGATGTTGGCACCGGTTCGGTTGCGGTTGTCAGTGAGTGTGTCGACCATCATCGCCACGCCGCCGGGTGCGTAACCCTCATAGGTGATGGCCTCGTACGTGCCACCGTCATCGGTACCGCTCCCTCGTTTCACGGCTCGGTCGATCGCGTCGTTCGTCATCTGACCGGACTTGGCCTTGAGGATCGCTGTCCGTAGGCCAGCATTGCTGGTCGGGTCACCGCCGCCAGCACGGGCAGCGACTTCGATCTGACGGGCGAGCTTGGCAAACAGCTTTCCGCGCTTCGCGTCCTTCGCGCCCTTTTGGTGCTTGATGGTTGCCCATTTTGAGTGGCCGGACATGGCTTAAACCTCCTGGAGGAACAGCGAATGGAGTCGATGATCTGGTGTGAGTTCGGGATGAAACGACGCGACGAATATCTTGCCCGATTTTGCGAGCACAGGTATGCCGTCGTGCTCTGCGACGACCGAAACCGCCTCACCGACCCGCTCGACCCGGGGAGCTCGAATGAAGACTGCGTGGAACGTATCCGACTCGGCGTTCTGACCGAACTCGGCGAACGCTGGAACGACGATGTCCGCTTCGAAGCTGTCGATCTGGCGACCGTATCCATTGCGCCGAACCGTGATGTCGATTGCCGCGAAACTCCGCTGGTCAGAGCGTCCATCGAGAACGTCGGAGGCGAGCAAAATCATCCCGGCGCAGGTTCCGAACACGGCAAGGCCGGCATTGATTCGGTCTGCAATCGGCTCGAAGAGACCCGACGTCGTCAGCAACCGAGACATGGTGGTGCTTTCCCCGCCGGGCATGACCAGCGCGTCGAGTCCTTCCAGGTCGGTCGGCACCCGCACTTGGCGGCTGTCGACGCCGCAGTCAGCGAGTGCGGCTTGATGGGCCGCGAAGGCACCCTGTAACGCGAGAACGCCGACCACCGGCACCGGGAGGCTCCATTCCGGAGTGCGGCATCCGGACTACCAGCCGCGCTCGGCGAACTTGGTGTTGATCTCGTCCATTCCGATCCCGGTCATCGGTGCACCGAGGCCACGGCTGACTTTGGCCAAGATGTGCGGATCGCGGAAGTGAGTCGTTGCCTCGACGATGGCCTTGGCCCGCGGCGAAGGGTCGTCGCTCTTGAAAATGCCGGATCCGACGAACACTGCTTCGGCACCCAGTTGCATCGCAAGCGCTGCATCGGCGGGTGTTGCGATACCCCCGGCACAGAACAGCGGAACCGGAAGTTTGCCGGATTCAGCGATCTCTTGGACGAGTGGCAACGGCGCCTGCAACCGCTTGGCCCAGTCGAACAATTCGGCTGAATCGGCCTGAGTGATCTTGCGAAGGTCACCCAGGATCGAACGGAGATGGCGGACAGCCTCGACGATGTTGCCGGTGCCGGCCTCGCCTTTCGAGCGGATCATGCACGCCCCCTCGGCAATCCGGCGCAGGGCCTCGCCCAGGTTCGTCGCACCGCAGACGAACGGGACGGTGAAGTTGAACTTGTCGATGTGGTGGGCCTCGTCGGCAGGGGTGAGCACTTCGCTCTCGTCGATGAAGTCGACGCCGAGTGCTTCCAGGATCTGAGCCTCGACGAAGTGGCCGATCCGTACTTTGGCCATCACAGGAATCGAGCAGACCGC
>JANOQU010000398.1:0-3680 GCA_031422355.1 Actinomycetes bacterium | reverse complement strand
GATCTCGGGCAGGTAGGCGGTCAGGAACCGACGGTCCATCCCGATCGAGTTCCCGCACAGCGGCACGGTGCGCTCCACCGGTACGTACTCCTTGATGAATGCGAGCGTCGCCGCGCCCGCTGCTTCCAGGGTGATCGTGCTCGCCCTGATCTCGTCGAGTAAGCCGCTACGGATGTGCATCTCGCGAACGAAGGGGATCATCCCTTCCAGCGCTTGTTCGTCTTGGTGGACAACGAGATCCGGACCCTCCGCGACGATGTTCAACTCGTCGTCGGTGACGATCGTGGCGATCTCGACGATCACATCTCGAGTCGCATCCAGGCCCGTCATCTCCAGGTCCATCCATACCAGCATGCCTGCAGGCTACTGACGACCGATGGTGAGCGTTCTCGTCGCTCAGTAGCCTTTGCGGCGATGTCTGACTCGATCGCCCTGCTCAATCCGGCCAACGAACACCTGATCCTCGAGCAACCGTTGGCCTCGGCGGCGGATGCTGATGCTGCGATCGCGCTGGCGAATGCGGCGCTGCCCGCATGGCGTGCGATGGCGCCGCTCGATCGGGTGAGAATGCTACGCAGATTCGCCGAAACGGTTGGCGAACACGCGGAGGAGTTGGCCCAGTTGGAAACGGCCAACATGGGAATGCCCATCGGCAACAGTCGGTGGTGTGCGAATACCGCTGCCGACGTGCTCCATTACTACGCCGGCTGCGTGGACAAACACACTGGCAGCACCATCCCGGTCGCTGGTGGAGTCACGATGACGTTCCACGAACCAATCGGTGTCGTCGGCCTCATCACGCCGTGGAACTTTCCGATGCTGATCGCAACCTGGAAGATCGGGCCAGCGCTGGCGTGCGGCAACACGGTCGTGATCAAGCCGTCCGAACTGACCCCGCTCACCACGATTCGGCTCGGCGAACTCGCGCTCGAGGCCGGACTCCCCGCCGGTGTGCTGAACGTGGTCGTCGGAACCGGAAGCGAAGTCGGCTGGCGATTTGTCGAGAACCGGACCGTGCGAAAAGTTGGATTCACCGGCTCGACCGCAGTCGGCAAGCGGATCATGGCCGGTGCCGCCGAACAGGTCAAACGGTTCACCCTCGAACTCGGTGGCAAGAGCGCCAACATCGTGTTTGCGGACGCAGACCTCGAAGCCGCAGCGTCCGCGGCACCAGGTGCAGTCTTCGACAACACCGGCCAGGACTGTTGCTCGCGCAGTCGGGTGCTGGTGCAGCGCGGTGTGTACGACCGATTTGTCGACCTGTTCATTCAGGCGTCGAAGGGCTTCGTCGTGGGCGATCCCCTGTCCAGCGAGACAGCGATGGGACCACTCGTGACATCGGCTCACCGTGACAAGGTGCAGGGTTTTCTCGCCGAAGCGGACGTGCTGTGGAAAGGCGACGCTCCGCAAGGCGACGGCTGGTGGCTTCCGTGCCACATCGTCGCCGCGACACCCGATGCCAGCTTGGCCCGCGACGAGATCTTCGGCCCGGTTGCTGCGATCATTCCCTTCGATGACGAAGCCAACGCGATCCGAATTGCCAACGACACCGATTACGGGTTGTCCGGCTCGGTCTGGACCAGGGACGCCAACAGAGCGATGCGAATGGCGCGTGGCGTCGATACAGGCACGCTGTCGATCAACAGCAACTCGTCGGTGCGGTTCAGCACTCCATTCGGCGGGTTCAAGCAGAGTGGCCTCGGTCGGGAGTTGTCGATGGAAGCGCTGAATCATTACAGCGAACTCAAGACGGTGTTCTGGGCGACCTGATGGTGCTGTTCGTTTTGTTCGTCGTGGCACCGCTCGCGGAGTTGTATGTCATCATCAAGACTGGTCAGGCAATTGGTGTGCTCAACACGATCGGTCTGATGATCGCGATTGCGATGCTGGGTAGTTGGCTGATCCGGCGTGAGGGCACCAAGGTGTGGACCCGGTTCGCAACACAGGTCCAAGCGGGTCAGATACCCAGCCGCGAAATCGCGGATGGCGTTTGCCTGTTGGTCGCCGGAGCGTTGATGATCGCACCCGGTTTCATCAGCGACATCACCGCGTTGCTGTTGCTGTTCCCGCCGACTCGGGCAATCGCGCGGACGTGGTTGATGCGCCGCAAAGGGCTTGGCGCGATGACGGGTTTCGGCCGGACGTCCACGATCACGGCAACCTACGGCGGCCGAGTCACCGACATCAGAGATGTCACCGACGCAACCAGCACCGAGCCGGGCGGCGAGATCGAGCGTTGAGCAGATCAGGCGTTGACTCGTTGAGCAGTTGAGCAGTTGAGCAGTTGAGCAGTTGAGCAGTTGAGCAGTTGAACAGTTGAGCCGCTGAGCCGTTGACTCAGGCCAGGGACGTCAGGACCCGGTCGCGCCCGGAACGCTTCGCGGCGAGCAACCGTTCGTCGGCGAGCGCGAGCAGGGTCTGGTAGTCGCCGCTCTCACTCGTATCAGCAATGCCAGCCGAAACGGTGAACGAGGGTGTGCGTCCGTCGCCCACGGCGGCGCACAATTCCAGGCGGAGGCGGTCCATCACCAGCATCGCCGAATCGCTGTCGGCGTTGGGTAGGACGACGACGAACTCCTCGCCGCCGTGGCGCGACACGAGGTCGCCAGCCCGAACCGTGTTCCGTAATGTTCGGGCGAAGACTCGCAGAGCCCGGTCGCCGGTGTCATGACCGTAGGTGTCGTTGAGCATCTTGAAGTGATCGAGATCGCAGATGCTGACCGCGAACGGGATGTGATCCTGCACGAGCGACCGGACCGAGTTCTCCATACTGCGTCGGTTGTAGAGCCCGGTCAGCGGATCGGTGCTTGCTTGCAACTGAGCCTGTTCAGTTGCTCGAAGCATGCCGACGCGTTGGCCGGATTGATGGGCCACAGTCTCGATCCGGCTGCGCTCGACAGCATCGAACGGCTTGCCATTGCGCACCACGTGGACAACGCCGGTCGCTCTGCCCACCACGCTCACGGGCACGCATAGAGCTGCCAGTGAAGCGACGCCGCGTTCGCTCAGATGCGGGCAGCAATCCAGTTGGTCGGCAGAGGAGAAGTCGAGAGTGTGGCCGATCCGTACCGCCGGGCAGCCATGTGGCGTCGCGACTTCGCACATCGCTTCGGTGCTGCAGTTGTTGGTTGTGATCACGGTCTGCAGGTGTGCATCGCTGTTGTCGGCGAGCAGGATCGAGGCTTGCAGATCCGGTCCACACATCGTGAGCGCACGAGCCGCCATCGACAAGGCGACGGGCTCAGCATCGGCCATCTCCAACGCCCGGCCGAGTTGGGCATCGAACTGCTGACGCTCGTTCTGCAACCGGAGCTCGTCGTGGGTTCCTTCGTCGGCACGCCGTTGGGCACGCAACATGGATCGAAGCGGCAGCGCGACGATGAGCATCACCAGGCATGCCGTGGCGACGACGAACGCAATCCATGCCGACGATCCCGACTCGAACCTCTGTGAGATCGCACGGCCGACACTGGCCAGACCGACAACCACGACGAGGTCGGCGAACACCGTCGGCCACCGGTCGCTCATCATGTTGATCCGCCATCCGCCGACGTTGTTCTCCCCCATAGCAACTTCCATCGGCAGGGGCAACGGCTCCAACGACGATGCTTGACGAACTCTTGAAGTGCGGCTCAGGCCTTGTCGAAGGCGGCAGCGACCGCAGCCAGCATTCGTGCGGA
>JANOQU010000397.1:0-4289 GCA_031422355.1 Actinomycetes bacterium | reverse complement strand
GCATCAACCATCCCGAGCAAGGTTGTTGAAACGTGTACGACAGGAATGCCGCGATGCCACGAGGCCGCCGCGAAGCCAGCAAGATCGGTCACCATCCCTCCGCCGACTCCGATGATGACATCGTGGCGAGTCAAGCCCATCGCGGCGAAGCCATCGGCCAGTTGTTCGATGGTGGCCAGCGATTTGTGAATCTCCCCGTGGCCGATCGTAAACACTTCGTGGTCGATCCCAGGATCGACGCTGATCGGAATTCCCAGTTGGGTGACAATTGCAGCGCGCCGGGCCGTCGCCGGCACCATCGCGGCCACCTCACCGGTCACGCCATGGCCCACGATGACGTCGTAACTGCGCTCAGCGAGGGGGACTCGAACTGTTCTCACCGACCTCATCGAAGCACCGCGTCCACCACGTCGTTGATCGACCGATTATCAACCGTGACGATGGCATGAGCGACCTCTCGATAGAGAGGCTCACGCTCGTCATACATCCGTTTCAGCACAGATTCCGGGTCGTCGTCGAGCAGCGGTCGGTGTCCGCTGCTCTTGACACGCTCGACGAGCACCGCCGGATCCGCACGAAGCCACACAACCCTCGCGCCGCTTGCTTTGAGCGCGGAGCGATTTTCAGCCCGCAGCACTACCCCGCCAGCGGCCGCAATGACGGCTGGTTCTTCTGCGGCCAATGAGCTGATGAGCACGTCGGTCTCGATCATTCGGAACGCATCCTCGCCGTCGTTGGCGAAGATCTCGCGGACGGTTCGGCCCGTACGACCCTCGATCAGGGCATCGGAGTCGAGCAGGTCTCGTCGCAGCCGGCTGGCGATCGCTCGGCCAACCGTTGTCTTGCCGGCACCCATCATGCCCACCAGCACCAGATGCCGCTGGGCGAGACTCATCGCAATGTCGCGTTGAACGCCGCTGCGTTGCGGACGAACTCGTCGACGGAGTCACCACCAAACTTCCGCTGCGCCTCAGCCGCAATCACCAGTGCCATCATCGTCTCTGCCACGACTCCCATCGCGGGGACGGCCGTGACGTCGGTGCGCTCCTTGAAACTGACCGTTTCCTCTTTGGTCACGACATCCACGGTTGCGAGTGTCGGCTTGTTCAAGGTGGCCAACGGCTTCATCGCCGCCCGGGCGACGACGACTTCGCCAGTCGTCATGCCCCCTTCGGTGCCACCGGCCAACGTGGTCTCGCGACGGTACGCACTGTTCTCGGCGTCCCAGGTGATCGCATCGTGGGCTGCGCTGCCACGCCGACCGGCCACTTCAAACCCGTCGCCGATCTCGACTCCCTTGACAGCCTGGATACTCATGAGTGCTTGGGCCAGCAATGCATCGAGCTTGCGGTCCCAATGGACATGACTGCCAATACCGACCGGTACCCCGTACGCGAGTATCTCGACAACTCCGCCGAGGGAGTCCCCATCTTTGGCGGCTGCCTTGATCTCGTCGATCATTGCTTCCTCCGCGGCCTTGTCGAAGCATCGAACCGGCGATTCGTCGATTGCAACGAGGTCGACGATCGTTGGAAGCTGTCCCGCCTTCGACCTTGCCGGACCCCTCTGGATCACGTGAGACAGGATGTCGATTCCGAGCGTGGACAGCAATTTCTTCGCCAGCGCGCCAGCCGCGACTCGTGCTGCGGTCTCACGCGCACTCGCCCTTTCGAGAACGTCGCGAGCGTCGGTGAAGCCGTACTTCTGCATGCCGGCGAGGTCCGCGTGACCTGGCCGGGGCTGGGTCAACGGATCTTTGGTGAAGCCTGGAGCTGGCGACATCTCTTCGTGCCACTTGTCGCCCCGGAACCACTCTGAGTTCTTGATCTCGATCGCAACCGGAGATCCAAGCGTTCGACCGTGGCGAATACCACCGAGCAACGTGACCTCGTCCTGTTCGAACCGTTGGCGCGGACCGCGCCCGTAGCCCAATCGACGTCGACCCATTTCGGCCTGCACGTCCTCGACTGTGATGTCGAGTCCGGCTGGCAACCCTTCGACGATGACGACCAATGCTTGGCCATGAGATTCGCCGGCGGTGAGGTAACGAAGCATCGCCTGCAGGCTACCGCTGGCAGTCGACGACTCAGCGCCCGCTTGGCGCCCGCGAGGCAAGCTCGGCGAGCGCTGCGGTTCGCATGATGGCCGGATCGGGACGTCGGCCGGTCCACAGTTCCTGCTGGAGGACCGCCTGGTGAATGAGCATCCCCAGGCCGTCAACGGCAATTGCCCCGCGATCTCTCGCCGACCGCAACAGCGCAGTTTCGAGCGGGTGATACACCAGATCGGCCACGATGTGACGGGCTTCGATCAGGTCCGGGTCGAGTGCAATCTCATTCGATGCCATTCCGATCGAGGTTGCGTTGACGATTAGGTCAGCCGAGCGAATGTCGTCGTGCCCGCCGACCACGCCCCGGTCCCCGGCCAATTCCGCAGCCACTGCCGCCCGCTCCGCTGATCGGTTGACCACCACCACCCGTTCAGCCCCGGCGCGCACCAATGCGTCGATCACGCCTCGTGCCGCTGCGCCGGCGCCGAGAACGACGACATTCATCGCAGCTGGGTCGCAGCCGGCGTCACGCAACGATGCGACGAAGCCCGCCCCGTCGGTGTTGTAGCCGGCCACGCGGCCATCGGGCTGGAGCACAACCGTGTTGACGCTGCGCAAGGCATCCGATGCGGGGTCGAGCACATCGACTGCACTGGCGACGGCTTCCTTATGTGGCATCGTCACGGACAGGCCGGCGATTCCGAGGTTGCGCATCGCCGCAATCGCAGCCGGCGCGGCACCTGGAACCACTTCGAGTGCCACATACACCCAATCGAGACCCCCTGCAGCAAACGCAGCGTTGTGGATCACCGGGCTGAGGCTGTGCCGCACGGGCGATCCAATGACGGCGGCCACTCTGGTGGATGCGGTGATCAATCGAGCAGCCCTGCCTCGCTGGCCGCACGCACATTTGCGTTGTGCTGATCGCCGGTTGCCGCAAAGACGTGTCGGCCGTCTTCATCGGCCAGCACGTAATAGAGATAGACGCACGGCGATCCGTCGCTGATACTCCGACAGATCGGGTCGCCCTGGGTTGGTTGGGGGGCTGGGTTCTGCGCGGCTTCGATCGTGGCCCGACCCGGGCTCGCAATCGGCGTCGGCGGCAGGCCCTTGTTGGCATAGGTGTTGTATGGCGATGGGGTTTGGCGAAGCGTGCTGAACGGAGTCTGCGGATCCTGGCCGTAATACAGCGTGGCGTCGATCTGGAGCGGCATATCGAAGTACGACGACAGGCGGTTGTAGATCACCCGTGCAATCTTTGGCCGATCCTCGTCGAGCTTTGCCTCGCGTTCGATCATCGATGCCACGATCAGGATCTGATAGGGCGTGAGGCCGATCTCGGCCGCCTTCTCCTCAAGATTAACCTGCCGCGCGACCCGCTCCATCAGCCCGATCATTCGCGCGATCACCTGGGCTTCGGACTCATTGCCAGCCACCTGATAGGTGTCAGGGAACAGAAGTCCTTCGAGACTCGTGACGCCCGGCGGCTGGAATGACGATTGAAGTTCGGGCGAGAGCGCAGCGGCCTCGAAGCCCGCAGCGGTCATTGGCGGCAGATCCCGCTCCACACGCGCGCCCATCTGAGCGATCGTGAAGCCCTCGGGGAAGGTGACCCGTCGATACGTTGCCGCAGGCGGCGTACTGAGCACCCGCATCAAGTTGCCCATGTGGTCACGCGGTGTCACTCGATAAAACCCGGGCGTCAAGACGATGCCGCCCTTGCTTTCCACGTAGTACCGAAACACTCGTGCGTTGGTGATGACGCCTTCGTCTTGCAACCGGACACTGACCGATTCGAGGGTGTCGCTTTCGCTGACCGTGAAGTTGACCGAGACCGGAAGTTCGCCACTCGGGTTGACTTGGCGGATGTACCACCACCCGACTGCGCCCGCAGTCAGCACGCCAGCCAGAGCAAGCCACGCGAACAAGAAGACCGACCACTTCAGCACCCGCAAGCGACGCGGCGACCGTTCGACGATCGCCGCCTCGGCCGACGTGACTTGGTCCCAATCGTCCTCGACCCAGACGTCGACTGGGCTCTTGGGCTCGATCAGAGGGTCGGCGCGGCGGGGCATCGATGAATCCGACGATCAGCAGCGGGAGTCGTGGTTGTGGCGATCGAGCCAGGACTGGAGAATGACGGCGGCCGCAACCTTGTCGATCACCTTGCGTCGTTGCGGGGCGCGCAAACCTCGCTCGATCCCGGTCGAGAGTTATCTGATGTATCCCGGCGCCACCG
>JANOQU010000396.1:0-12991 GCA_031422355.1 Actinomycetes bacterium | reverse complement strand
GCTGTTCGAGAGCAACTTCACCGGTCCAGCGACAGCACTTACCGAGGTCGCACATCGCCTCGTGGCGCAAGGCCACGGAACGATCGTGGTGCTGTCGTCGGTGGCGGGTTTGCGGGCGAGGCGATCCAACTACCTGTACGGGTCTGCCAAGGCGGGCCTCGACGCGTTCGCCCAGGGCCTCGCCGACGCCGTTGCTGACAGCGGCGTTCTGGTCCATCTGATTCGCCCGGGGTATGTCCACTCATCGATGACCGCTGGCTTGAAACCGGCACCGTTCGCGACCACGCCAGCGGTCGTCGCCGAGGCGATCGCCGCGGTGGTCATGCAATCCCGAAGTCGGATCGTCCACGTCCCGAAGCTCTTGGGACCGATGTTCGCTGTCCTGCGCTCAGCGCCGCGCCCGCTCTGGCGCCGAATCGCCAAGGACCGCTAGTCGGACGCGCCGCTACGAGAGCGGCGCGAAATTGGTGACGAGATCGATCAGCAGACGTGCCCCGTAGCCGGTTGCTCCCTTGGCGAGCCAGCCGTCGTCGCCATCCATCTTCATCGTCCCAGCCATATCGATGTGGGCCCATGGCACGTCGCCGGTGAACTCATGCAGGAACAGCGACGCTGTGATCGTTCCTGCCATTGGTCCGCCGATGTTGCGCATGTCGGCGACATGGCTGTCGAGCGACTTGCGGTACTCCTTGGCGAGTGGAAGTTGCCAGGTCGGCTCGTCGGTGCGGGTGCCCGACGCGCGAACTTGGTCGACCCAACCCTGGTTGCTGCCGAGTACACCGGCCATCCGGTCTCCGAGCGCGCCGACGACAGCGCCAGTGAGCGTGCAGATGTCGACGATGGCGTCCGGCTTGGCTTCGGCTGCGAGTGACAGTCCGTCGGCCAGAATCAACCGGCCTTCGGCGTCGGTGTTGTGAATCTCGACGGTCTTGCCGTTCCGCATCGTGAGCACATCGCCCAGCTTGAGGGCACTGCCCGACGGCATGTTGTCGGTGCACATCAGGTAGCCGGTGACGGCGGTCCGACAGTCGAGGGCCTGCAAGGCGCCCAGCGTCGCGAGCACGGCCGCAGCGCCGCTCATATCCATTTTCATCGACGCGTGCGACGCATCGCTTGGTTTCAAGCTGATACCGCCGGAGTCGTAGGTAACGCCCTTTCCAACCAGGATCACATGACCCCTTGGGTTTTTCGGAACGTACGACAGCCGCACCATTCGCGGCGGCTCGGTGCTCCCGGCATTGACGCCGACGATGCCGCCACAACCCATGGCCAGCAACTGATCCCGGTTGAACACCTCGACAACGAGCCCGGATGCTGCCGCGATTTCGACGGCCCGATCGGCCAAGATCCTGGCCGTCATATACGCGGGCGGGGTATTCGCGAGATCGCGGGCCAACCATGCGGCAGACGCAGTCACCTCTCCGATCGACGCGCCAACGCGGGCATCAGCCGAACGCTTGACGCCAGCAATCAGCGCCAACGACGTGACCGGCGAAGCGGTCTTGTCGTTCTTCAGCCCGACATAGCGATAGTTCGCCAAGGTGACCCCTTCGACCACCGCCTGCGCGGCAGTCTTGGCATCAACGACAGCGAGATCAGCGAGATTCGTTGCGAGCGCCGACCGCTTGCCGGCAGCCCGGGCAAACGACGCCGCTGCGTTGCGGAGTCCGTTGGCCGTCACGTCGGCCAGCTTGCCGACCCCGATCGCGATCAGCGCAGGTCCGTCTGGCGAAGGAATCACCAGGGTTTGGCCGACCTTGCCGTCGAAACCGTTGGCCTCGAGCGCTCGGCGGGTCAACCCGACCGAACGTGGCACGGCCCCTTCGGTCGCGACCGCCACGCCGATTGCATCGACGGACTTCGGAACGGAACGGACGATGTCGAGAGCGAGGCTCATGGAACTCCCTGAAAGGCTTGAATGTGGAGACGGCGGGGACCGAGCCAGGATACGAGCAAGGGGCGATTCATACTGTTTTCCCACCCGTTCTCGCAACGATGACACCGTGGAATTGCTTGAATACGCAACAATAAGGCGAACCGATCGAACGTGACGAGCGTAGGAGCGAGCTATGAGCAAGAAAAATGGAAAGCCGATGAAGACGTGGACCAAGGTTGCCATCGGTGCCCTGGTCGCCGCGATCCTGGCCGTCACCGCCGGCCCATTCGTTTACATCAATTTCATCAAGGAAGATGCCCCGGACAAGTTGTCGCTTGCCGATGCCCCCGTCGAGTCCACGGCCGATGCCCCCGTCGAGTCCACTTCCACTTCTGCGTCCACGTCCGCTTCCGCTTCCGCTTCCGCGTCCACTGCGGCAACCACAGCGGCGCAACCCGCTGACACCACCGAGACGACGCCGGCCGCTGGCTCTGGCGCAGATGGGACCTACACGATCACAGCCGATTCGGTCGCCGGCTATCGAGTCGTCGAGGTCTTGTTCGGACAGGACACCGAAGGGGTGGGCCGGACGAACAGCGTCACCGGCTCGATCACCGTGACCGGAACACAAGTCACCGCTGCCGAATTCAGCGTCGACATGACCACCCTGGTCTCCGACGAAGACAATCGCGACCGCAAGTTCAAAGGCGAGATCATGGACACCGGCGACTTTCCGACCGCCACATTCGTGATCACCGAGCCCATCGAACTCGGCTCGGTTCCAGCCGATAACACCGAGATTTCGGCAACCGCGACCGGCGATCTGACCCTGCACGGGGTGACCAAGTCCGTCACGCTCGAGGTCACCGCCAAGAAGTCCGGCACCTCGATTGCGATCGCTGGGTCCACCGATGTCGTGTTCTCCGACTACGACATCGACAATCCGTCAACGGGCGGGATCACCACCGAGGACCACGGTCTGATCGAGTTCCTCCTGGTCGCTGTCACCGCCTGACTATTCTCCACGAAGCCTCGTCACGAAGCGGTCTGGTTGCGCTCCCAGGCCGCCGACAGCGCCGCGTACTTGCCCCCGAGAGCCATGAGGTCGTCGTGGCTGCCCAATTCCGATAGGCCACCCGCGTCGACGACGGCAATTCGGTCGGCGCGACGCACGGTCGAGAGGCGATGTGCAACGACGATGACCGTGCGGTTCGACATCAGCGACTCGAGTGCATGTTCGACCTCGGCCTCGGTGCCCGGATCGAGGTTTGATGTCGCCTCGTCGAGCACCAAAACTGCTGGATCGACAAGCGCCGCGCGGGCCAGAGCGATTAGTTGCCGTTCGCCAGCGGACAACCGTGACCCGCGCTCACGAACTTCGGTTTCCAGTCCGTCGGGGAATGCGAGGAAGTGATCGAGGACCCCGATTGCAGCGAGCGATCGGGTGATCTCGTCGTCCGTTGCGCTCGGCCGGGCGATGCTGAGGTTGTCGCGGATCGTGCCGCTGAACAGGAATCCCTCCTGAGGGACGACCACGACTCGGTCGCGAAGCGACGCCAACGTCGCAAGGCGGAGATCCACGCCGCCAAATGAAACGGATCCCTCGGTCGGGTCGTAGAGACGCGCCATCAGCTTGGCGAGTGTGCTCTTGCCAGCGCCGGTGGGGCCGACCAGAGCCAGCCGCTCACCATTGGCGACGGTCAGTGTGACTCCCGCCAGTACTGGCCTTCCCGGAACGTATTCGAACCCGACCCGGTCGACGACGATTTCGCCGACCGTCGGCAGATCGACAGCATCGGGCGACTGGTCGACATCGGGCACCGTGTCGAGAATTCCATACAGCTTCTGCAGCGATGCGCCGGCTGATTGGACGGTGTTGTACAGCTGCGACAACTGCTGCACCGGCTCGAAAAGGCTTCCAAGCAGGAGGATGAATGCGGTGACGACGCCCAAGCTGACCGAGCCCCGGTGGACCAACCAACCGCCGACGCCGACCATCGCCGCCGTCGCAACGATGCCGCAGAATTCGACAAGGCCGAAGTACCACATCGAGATCCGAACGCTGTCCATATGGCCTTCGAACAGGGCAGTATTACTTCGGTGGAATCGGCGCGATTGCTCGTCTTCGCGAGCGAACGCTTGAATGACACGAACTCCGCTGATGCTCTCCTGGAGGGAACTGAGGTTGTTCCCAACCCGTTCTCGAACGGTCAGGTACACGCGATTCGACTCGCGCTGGAACCGTATCGAGGCAACGACGATGATCGGAAACACGACCAGCGCCAGCAGCGTGAGCTGCCAGCTCAGGACGAACAGCAGCACCAGCGCCATGAGCACGAGAAGGCCAGCTGAGATGAATTGGAGCAGCCCGAATTGAATGAGTTCTGCCATCGACTCGACATCGGCGGTCATTCGCGAGACAAGAACTCCGGTCTTTTCTCGATCGAAATAGGCCAGTGATTGGCGCTGGAGATGGTCGAAGACCCGAACCCTGAGATCACGGAGGAATCCCTCGCCGGCGCGGTTGATGGCGGTGAATTGGGTCCTCGCGAGCAGGTACGCTGCGATTGTCACGGCGACGTATCCAACGACGGCCAGGTTGAGTGCGCCGACGTCGTTGGCAGAGATACCGTTGTCGATGCCGTAGCTGACCAATACCGGGCCTGCAAGAGTTGTCGCCGTCCACAACGTGACCAGCCCGAGGGCGAATCGAATCGTGCGGTGGTATGGCTCGGCGAGTTGCCACGACCGGCGAATGACCCGCCTGGTCGCGTCCTTGTCCAGCTTGTCTTCTTCGGCAACTGCGTTCATCGACCACATCTCGCCTAGCCCCCACTCGGCTCGTGAAGTGGCGAATCGAGGACGAGATCCTCGGTTGCCTCGGAGTCCGAGAACCGGTGCACCCGGGCGGTGGGTCCCTCGTCTGAGTCACGGCCCGCGTCAGTTTCGTGAGCGGCCCAGGCAGCAAGCACCTCTCGATATCCGGCATTGCCGGCCAACAATTCTTGGTGCGTGCCCTGAGCAATCACGCGGCCGTCGTCGAGGTATAGGACAGTGTCGGCGAGAGCGATCGTGCCGGGCCGATGGGCAATGACGAGCGTCGTACGGTCACGCATCACGGTCGCCATCGCATCACGAATTTCGTGCTCCTTCGACGGGTCCACAGCCGACGTTGCGTCGTCGAGAACGAGCACTCGTGGATCGGCAAGAATTGCCCTGGCGATGGCAATCCGCTGCCGTTGGCCGCCGCTGAGAGAGAAGCCGCGCTCACCGAGCAATGTCTCGTAGCCGTCGGGAAGTTCGTTGATGAAGTCGTGCGCTCCGGCGAGGCGGGCGGCCGCCACGATCCTGTCCGAACTCGCCAATGGCTGTGCGAACGCGATGTTGGCTGCGACGGAGTCCTGAAAGAGCAACGTGTCCTCGAAAACGACGCCAACGGCATGACGCAGATCGCCGAGCCGCAGGGATCGAAGATCGCAGCCATCCAGTTCGATCGAGCCATTCTGCACGTCGTAGAAACGCAACAGCAGCCGGGTGATGGTGGACTTTCCGCTGCCTGTCGCCCCGACGATCGCAACGGACGTTCCGGCCGGAATTCTGACGTCGAATCCATCGAGCACGGGCTGCTCGCGGTCATAGCCGAACCGAACGTTACGGAACGACAACTCGCCTACCGGCTTCAAACCGGGTTCTGGCAGCATCGCCGGATTCGATGGCTCGGCCACGTCGGCACGCGTCGACAGGACCTGCTCGACCCGCTGCAATGCCACACTCGCCCGCTGTCCGGTCGCGAGCGTCATCCCGATGTTGCGCATCGGCCAGATCAGCAGGAGCACACTCGAGTTGAACTCGATCAGTTGGCCGATCGTCATCGCGCCGTTCAGTACTCGATGGCCACCGACTCCCAACACAGCGATCAAACCGAGCGACGGCAAGACATCGATCGCGGGCAGAAAGCGGCTGCGGATCTTGGCCGCCCCGAGCGAGACCGAACGGATCATGTCGGCCTCACGCATCAACTTCGCCGCATGTACCCCTTCTGCGCCGAAACCCTTCACCACACGTACGCCCGACACCGATTCCTCGACCACGGTCGCAAGCGCGGCCTGGCGGTTCTGAACCGCCATGACCGCCGGATGGATGCGACTGCTGAACCGTCGCGCCGAGACGTTCGCGAACGGCAACGGCGCCAGCGCGATCACGGCGAGCAGCGGGTCACTGGTCAGCAACAGCACGAGGATCGCGACCATCTGGAACAGGTTGCTCAAGGTCAGCGGAATCATCACGACGAACGCTTGGATCTGTTGGAGGTCACTCGATGCCCGACTCATCAATTGACCAGTTTGGGCATGGTCGTGATAACCGATGTGGAGGCGCACGATGTGGTCGAACAGCCGCTGACGAAGCCTGGTCTCCGTCGTTCGGCTCTCCCGGAAGGCGAGCCATCGGCGCCAGCCAGTGAAGATTCCGGCCAGCACACCAACCCCACCGATGATCAAGGACCACTTCAGCAACGGTTCGTCGCCAATGATGCTGCGATCGATCGAGTTGCGAATCAGGCGCGGGATCGACACCTTGGCCGCTGCCCACAAGACGCCCACGACGACGCCTGCGATGATGCCCCGCTTCTGCTCAGCGAGCAGCCCGGTCAGCAATCGCCACGGTGTCTGGTCGCGCTGCGGTTGCGGCTGCTCGCGTCTCGTCATGTCCCCCTCTTCGAATCAAAGCGACTGGCACCATATCCGGACCACATTGGTTGCTCTAGTGTCGGATGGGTGGGATTGCTGTCGTGGATCGTCGTTGGCCTGGTCGCCGGGTTCGTTGCTCGCCGGATCGTCAAGGACGACCGCACCGGGTGCATCTACACCGTTGTCGTCGGTGTTCTCGGGGCACTCCTCGGGGGCGCCTTGATGAACGCAACCGGACGCAAAGGCGTCGTCGAGTTCGAGGTTCGCTCGGTGCTCGTTGCTGCGGTTGGTGCCGTATTGTTGCTGCTGATCCTGCAGGCCCTGGGCGGACGTTCGCCCCGACGCCGCTGACCGAATGGGGAAAATGATGAGCGACCTGAACACAGAGATCTCCGTATCGCGCGAGATTGCTGCACCAGCCGCGAAGGTATGGGCGATGGTCAGCGACGTCACACGGGTTGGCGAGTGGTCTCCGGAGACTGTTTCAGCCGAGTGGTTGAAAGGCGCGACCGGCCCCGTAGTTGGCGCCCGGTTCACGGGCACCAATCGCAACGAGAAGAAGTCGTGGAAGACCACATGTACTGTCACCGAGTCCGAGCCGGGGAAACGCTTCGCCTTCGCTGTCACGGTTGGGCTGATCAGGGTCGCCCGCTGGTCGTACCGGATCGACGGTGAGGGCGAATCGTGCACCGTGACCGAGACGTGGACCGATCAGCGCGCATGGCTCGCCCGTAAGCTGGGTGGGCCGATCAGTGGCGTTTCGGACCGGGCCGAGCACAACCGCGCAGGGATGGTCGCCACGCTCGATCGGCTGGCCGTGGTCGCCGAACGCGACGTCGCGTCCTGAGACCTCGGCAATGACTCTCTCACCTGACGCCTCGTCGGTCAGGAGGGTTGCGTTCTACTATCCAGGCCATGTCAGATGTCTCAGCGGAACAGGTACGAGCAGAGGTCACCGAGTGGGTGACGGGTGCATGGGATCCAACGATCACCATCGCCGAATGGTGGAAGCGGCTTGCGGCGAGCGGCTATGCATCACCGATGCTGCCCGAGTCGGCCGGCGGTAAGGGTTACCCGAGGCATCTCGCCGTGTTGGTCAGCAACGTGCTCGGCGAGCACGGGGTGGTCGGGCCGCCGAGCGGGCTGGGGCTGATGCTCGCCGCTCCGACGATCGCCACCCACGGATCGCCAGAGCAACAGGCCACCTACATCCCTTCGATCCTCGACGGCACGAACGGATGGTGCCAACTTTTCAGCGAACCAGGCGCCGGTAGCGACCTCGCAGGCCTTGGCACCAAGGCCGAACTCGATGGCGACGAGTACGTCATCACCGGCCAGAAGGTCTGGACGAGCGGCGGACAATACGCCGACTGGGGCATGCTGATCGCTCGCACCAACCCTGACGCACCCAAGCACCAAGGCATCTCCTACTTTGCGTTCCACATGCAGCAGCCAGGAGTCGAAGTTCGGCCGTTGCGCGAGATGACCGGCAGGGCGATGTTCAACGAGGTGTTCATCGACGAAGCGCGTGTGCCGGCAGCGAATCTGATCGGTGGTCTCAACAACGGCTGGGCCGTTGCCAACACCACGTTGATGGTCGAGCGGGCAAGTCTCGGTAGCGGAGGTGGAGGCGGAAGCGCGTTGGGCGTGGCAGTGCCTGGCCCGATCGCCAATCATCTCGACAAGTGCGCCGGCGACTTCGTCCAGGGCCGCTCCTCCGCAGCAACAGGTGTCGCCGGCGCCGGTGGCGTCAAACAATTCAAGGCGCTCGCCGAGGTGGTCGGCTGTCTCGCTGAACCAACGGTGCGCCAGGGTCTCGCTGAACTGCACACCTTGGCCGAGGTGGGCAAGTGGAATCTCCTTCGGGCCCGCAGCGGTCAGCGCAGCACAGGCGTGGAGGGCAACCTCGCCAAGTTGCTCGGCACCCACACACTGCGGCGTTCACGAGAGATCGGCAATCACATTATTGGCGCCCAAGGAATGCTGTGGGGACACGACACCCTGTCCAAGGGCGCCGTGCAGGAGTTGACCGTGTTTTCCCCCGGTCCAGCGATCTACGGCGGAACGGACCAGATCCAGAAGAACATCGTCAGCGAGCGGGGATTGGGACTACCCAAAGAGCCGGGCGACTTCCGAACCACGCCGTACCGAGATCTTGCCAAGAACGGCTGATCGAGAGTTTCGGCGGGCTCAGGCGAATGGCCGCAGGAGTTCGCTGACTCGGTCCTTGGGTCGTCCAACGATCGCCTTGTTCGGCGTGACCACGATTGGTCGTTGAAGGAGAGCTTTGTGCTTGACCAACGTGGTGATCACCTGATCGGCTGTCGCGACATCTGAGTCGGTCAAACCGAGCTTGGCGAAGTTCGAGTCACGCCGCACCATGCTGGTGACCGGGTCCTCCAGCTTGGAGATGATCCCTGCCAATGCATCAGCATCGGGCGGGTTCTTGATGTACAGAACGACATCGACATCGACGCCAAGTTCCTCGGCAATGCGCACGGCATTGGTCGACGAGTTTCAATTCGGGTTGTGGTAAATGGTGATCTCGGCCATCCGCGCAGGCTACTGCGGCGGCTGCACCTGACCGCAACGGACTCCCCCAGATCCTTGTCTGACCCCCTGTGTAGGTTGCATCGAGCAGGTCTTCCCCCGACCAATCGAAACACTCCGATGCCAAAGGGGATCCGTCATGCCTGCCTCACCACGCTCGTCCCACTCGTCCATGCCTCGTGCTGGACTCGACCCAATTCGATCCTCAATCGATGTCCTGCAGGTGTTCGACCTTCAGATGAGACGTCCGCTCGGCTTCGAAACGCTCGTGATGTTCATCGATCACGCTGGCTGCGGAAAATCGCTCGTGTCCGTCAGCGGCACCACGGAGCCCGATTCGATTCTGGAAGTCGTCGACACGATGGGGATGTGCGTACCAGACACAGCCGGAGTCACCGGCATGGTGGTCGCCTCGGTTCGACCCGGCGGTCGCATCCTCGACAGCGACGACGAACGATGGATCGAGGCCAACGAGTCCCTCGACACGTTGGGCCTCACCCTCTATGACTGGATCATCATCGGCCGTTCCGGGGCGATCAGTATGTGCAGCGAGTTGGGTCTGGAATCACGCTGGCCAATTCCTTGAGCTCAGCCGGAGCGCTCTCGACGCTGTTGCGGAGTCAGTCGCAGCCCAGCCGCGCGAAGCCGTCGAAGCAGTTCACGACTGCTGACCTCGACCGCGCCATGGCCGACCACATCGGCGCGGAACTCTTCTGGGATGTCATAGTGATCGCCTTGAAATCCTCGGCGTGGGATGCCAGCCCGGTCGGCGAATTCGTGTAGCTCGTCGAGATCGCGATCGCTGATCAGGTGGCACCAGCGGCGGCCCCGCCAGTGCCATAACGGTTCGTCGACCAAGATTGTCACGGCCAGCCAACGTAGCGCCGAGAAGATCGCATCTCCCTATGAGCGCAACAGCAGCATTTCGATCTGGTCCATGGCTTTGCGGGCATACCCTGACCACTGCCGAGCGAAGATCGGCATCGCCAGACGACCGAGTTTCGGGGTCGGCGTGACATCCCATGCCCAGGTGATCCGCACCCCCGTGCCGGCGGGCTCGAATGTCCAGGTTCCGGTCGCGCCGACGACGAGCGGCTTCATCTTGCCGGTGATGTTGGTGATCGTGTAGCCGAAGCTGTTCGGTCGATCCAGCGCAGCGAGCGTTTCGAAAACCGTGGCTCCATCGCTCAGCCGAATGGTGCGAGTCTGGCCGACACTGGTTCCCCATTGACCGTCCTGACCGGTGACGTCACTGATCGGCGCGATCACGCCGAAACGTCGACTGAAGATCTCGGTCAGCGGCTCGACCAACACGGTGTCGTAGGCATGTTCGACGCTCACGGGAAACGTGCGGGAGCTCTGCAGGCGGCGAGTCGTCATCTGCTGAAACTACCGGACGCGTCACGCGTCGAGTTCCGGTATCAATCGGTGTCCTGAAATCGTCGTGGCAAGAGCATCGGCCAGCCAATTGGCTGCGTCATCGTCCACGTTCGGCCTCGCGACGGTGAAGTCGTGCTGGTTCTTGGCCTCGGAAGACGTGGCCATGTACAGCAGTTGAATCACCGGTCGAACCATCAGAATTCCGAATGCCCCAGTCGCGATTCGAGCGCAGCACCGCTGCCCGCGATTTCCCACCAAACACGGTTCCTCTCATGGCGTTTGCCACAAGCGATGGATCGTGCACCCGAAAAGCTTTGCCGACGCCAAGTTCACGTCGAACGGATGATTCGCAGAAGATTCCTTTGCCGAGGTTGGTGTCGAACTGGTGTTCGGCTATGGTGAAGGTCTGATCTTCCCCGATCACCGGCACAGCATCTGATGCTTGCCGACGAATTCGCTCGTGCCGTACCCAGCCGTTTCGTCTGTTCGTTGTGGGAAGAGAGTTTCCTGATGTCGATCCACACCGATCAATTAGTCGACAGTGACGTTGATGACGATGTGGACGCCGATCCGTCAGTGGCCGAACTCGCCGATCTCAGTGTGTTCCACGGTTGCGTGGCGCTCAGCGTGACCGGGCGTTCATGGTCGTGGAACGCGAATCACGGCGTCTGCTCGCGTTGAAAGCCGCGATGATCCACGAAGTCACCCGATCCCAGTCCTACATCGACGACTCCCACCACACCCCGACCGCCTGGGTCCGCGCCGTCACCAACTGCAGCACCGGCACCGCCAAACAAGCCACCAGCACCGCTTCGCTGCTCGCTGCCCTCCCACTCCTGGCAACCGAAGTCGCCGCAGGCAGGGTCGGACCCGACCAGATCCGGCTCCTCGCCAGCCTCCACGACAACGACCGCTGCCGCCCCCTGCTCCCGGACTCCGAACAACTGTTGGTCGAACACGCCCGCACCCTCGTCCTGCACGACTTCAAACAGATCTGTCAACGCTGGCAAGCCCACGCCGACCCAGACGGCACCCACCGCGACCACGAAACATCCCGCGCCAACCGTCACCTCCGACGCACCCAAATCGGCGCCAGCGGAACCCTGCACGCCGAAGCCGACGCACTCACCATGGCCATCATCAACGACATCCTCGACGCCCACACCCAAGCCGAATACAACAACGACCTCCTCGAACGCCTCCAACACCACGGCGACAACGCCAAACAACACCCCCTCACCCGCACCAACCGCCAACGCATCTTCGACGCAATGCTGACCATCTTCCTCAAAGCAGCCGAAACCACCCACACCACCCGCCAAACACCCCTCGTCACCATCTTCTGCACCCAAGCCGTCCTCGAACAAGCCATCCGCGACCACCTCGCAACATCGCCCGACCCGGCCAACCCGACCACGTCCCAACGGAACCGACTGTTCGAACGGATCCCGCTCTGCGAAACAGCATCCGGCGCACCCGTGGACCCGCACGACCTCCTCGTCGCAGCCCTGATCGGCAACATCCAACGAATCGTCGTCGACTCCGCAGGCCGCGCCATCCACCTCGGCCGCAAACAACGACTCTTCACCGGAGCCGCCCGCGAAGCAGTCCTGCTCACCGGGGACCGCTGCACCCACGCCGGCTGCGGCCTACGAATCCCCAACATCCACATCGACCACCTCGATGGATGGGCCGCACGGGCCGGACCCACCAACCCACTCAACGCCGGACCAAACTGCCCCCGCCACAACAACGACAAAGAAACCGGCCAATACACCGTCTACAAAGACGAAACCGGCTGGCACCACATCAGACCCGACGGCACCGAAATCGCACCCCGCGGCACATAGATTCAGCCTTGGGCGATCGCCATGCTGGCGACCGCAGCGGCGACGGTGTCGGCAACACCTGGATCGAACGCGCCGGGCAGGATTCGAGTGGCCGTCGGCACAGCGACCATCGTCGCCAGCGCGTCTGCTGCCGCCACCTTCATGGCGTCGGTGCAACGAGTCGCTCGAACGTCGAGCATGCCGCGGAACACGCCGGGGAAGGCGAGCACGTTGTTGATCTGGTTCGGGTAGTCACTGCGGCCGGTTGCCATGACGGCAACGTTGGGGGGAACGTGTTCGGGCATGATCTCGGGAACTGGGTTGGCCATCGCGAACACGATCGCGTCGTCTGCCATCAACTCCAACCATTCCGGCTCGACGATGCCCGGACCACTGACGCCCAGCAGGAGATCGGCTCCTTTCAGCGCATCGGCGAGAGAGCCCGTGCGTCGATCTCGATTGCCATGATCGGCGAACCACCACTTCGCACACGAGTCACCGGCGGCCAAGACGCTTTCGTGGAGGATTCCCTCCCGGTCGACTCCGATGATGTCGCCGACTCCGACCAGATCCAGCAGCTTGGCGCAGGCAAGCCCGGCGGCCCCGGCACCGACGACAACGATCGTCATGTCCTCGAGCCGTTTGCCGACGACTTTGGCAGCGTTACG
>JANOQU010000395.1:0-8936 GCA_031422355.1 Actinomycetes bacterium | reverse complement strand
TTGATATGGCGACGTTGAAAGTCGCCGTTCGAGTCCATGCGAACAGCTATGCGGTTGCCGAGACAATGTCGTCTCGGCTGCACATCGACCCCGCCCGCATCGATGTGGTCAATCGTGGTCGCGGCCTGCGCATCGAAAGCGAGGATGCGGTTCGTCGCCGGCTGAGCGTGCGGCAAGGTCTGAATCTTGGCCCCGGGCACACCGTGCTGCTGGCGGTTGGGCGCCAGGAGCATCAGAAGGGTCTGGACATTGCTTTGCGATCTCTGGCCCTGCTTCGGGACCGGTTCGTGCCTGCAACACTTCTGATTGCCGGGCGAGAAGGACTCGAGACCCGCGAGCTTGATGAACTCGCGCGTGAACTGAACATTCAGCAGTTCGTGAGGTTCCTCGGGCATCGAGACGACGTGGCAGACCTGATGCTTGCAGCTGATGTTTTGGTCTTTCCGAGTCGCCGCGAGGGGCTTCCGGGAACGCTCATCGAGGCGATGGCGCTTCGACTTCCCATTGTCGCAAGTTCGATCGGCCCAGTCGAGGAAGTCATCGGCGAACCGGGTGACGTTGGAATCGTCTTCGATGTCGACGACGTTCTGGGGTTGGTTGCAGGGATCCAAGCCACGCTCGACGATTCATCGGGCCGACACGCCCGCACCGAGCGGGGATATCAGCGGTACGTCCAGCGATTCACAATCGACGCAGCTGCTGACGGGATGAGAGCATTCTACGAACGGGCGATTGCAGGTGGTTGATGTGGGTCACACCGAGGCGTTGCCGGCGGTCAGTGTTCTGATTCCGATGTTCAACGCGGAGAGCACAATCGAGTCCACGATTCGAAGTGTGCTGGCGCAGACCATGGCTGACTTCGAGATTGTTGTCGTGGACGACGGTTCGACAGATAACTCGGGCCAGTTGGTCAACCTTCTGGCCGCAACCGATCACCGAATTCGACTCCTCCGGCAACCAACGAACCAGGGAATCGTCGCAGCGATGAACTTTGGCTTGGGCTTCTGCAGGGCACCGTTGATCGCTCGGCTCGACGCCGATGACCGTTGGATGGCCCATCGACTTTCCGATCAGGTGGTGTTGTTCGGTGAACGATCCGACGTCGTGCTTGCAGCGAGCGGCTATCGAAAAGTTGACGAGTCCGGCCACGTCTTTCGCCAGGTGATTGGTCCACGCACGCATGCTCAGGCATTCGCTGCGCTTTTGCTCGGCAATTGCTTGGTGCACTCAGCGGTGATGTATCGAGCAGATGCCGTCCGCAGTATTGGCGGCTACGACCCACTGTGGTTTCCCGTCGAAGACTATGACCTCTGGATTCGGCTGCTCACCGTCGGTCGCTTCGCGGGTGCGGGCCGTGTCGCGGTCGATTACCACTCAAGCGAATCGGGAATATCATCGGTCAACCAAGCTTGGCAGGAAGATCAACGACGCAAACGCAGCATGGCGTTCTTCTCGGCCATCGTCGGCGACCACGCCAGCCATAGCTTGCGCTTGGTCATCGAGAATGTGGTCCAGCGGGATCCCATTGGGGTGATGATGAGGCGAGACGCGGTTCGTCTCTTCGTCGACGTGCGCTCGAACGTGCGAGTCGAAGGTGACGGTGACGCAAGCCTGCTCGCTCAATTGAACAGTCGGATCCGCGATGTGCGAAGAGTGCATCGCTACGCACTCATTGCATCGGTGTCGCCGTCGTTTCTCCTTCGAGCGTTGCTTCAGCGCGTGCGGAGTCGGAATCGATGACAGGCACATTGACGCTGTCGCCGGATTCGAGCTACGGCTACTACGGCGTCTACGTCGACGCGCTACAGCGCCGGTTTCCTGCAGCACGAATCCGGTTTGCGAACCACGACCTCCCTCAACTGAGGTCGCCGCGGAGTGGCTTGGCTGCCGTCACTCCCGACGGGCGGCGACTCTTCCTTGCCGCAGATGACCATGCCGTTGTCGACGAGGTTGCTCTTCGCTGGTGCGACGCGTACGGGGCCGCCAATATCACTCCGAGTGCGGCTGGGCTTGGCGACCGCATGGTTGCTCTCGGTCCAAGCTTCGGCGCCCGGGTTGGTGGTTTTTGGCATGCAGCCTCCTTCGTCGCACGAGCCTCGATGGCAGGTGGGTATCGCCTGGCCGGACCGGCAAGTCGTCTTCGGGCGGCGCTCCGTCACAACCGTCACCGATTACCACTCTCGAGTTACGCGGCCAGCCGATCCGATGCGAGCCGGCTGTTCATGTTGTCGTCTCATTGGCCTCAATATCCAGACGTCAACGAGAGCCGGCGGCGAATTGTCAACGAGCTCAGACAGCTTCCGAATCTCACATTCGTCGGTGGTTTGGTCGGTGATCCGACACCCTTCATTGGGGCGCAGCACATGCCGCTCGGCCGGTACCTCGACGAATTGGGGCGGTCTGTCGCAGCAATCAATACGCCAGCGGTCCATGGCTGCCTCGGTTGGAAGTTGGGCGAGTACTTCGCGATGGGGAAAGCGATCGTCAGCCTTCCGCTGAATCGGGTCCTTCCGGGTGATCCGGAGCCCGGGGAGCTCTACCTCGAGGTCGCCGACGCGGCAGAGACCGTAGAAGCGATTAGGCGATTGCGTGTCGACACGGCCCTACGTCGAGGCTTGGAGTCTCGAAGCCGACACTATTTCGACACGGTCGTGTCACCGGCCGCTGCCATTTCCAGGGTGCTGGCGGCGGCCGGAAACTGATCAGCTCAACGGCCGAGTCGTTCGAGAACGCTGACCCCGAGCGGCGTCGATTCGAACTGCGTTGCTGAGGCGCCAGCGAATGTTCGCGAGAGTCGGTCGGCGGCACATTCGTGCGAATTGCGGCCATCGGGCCTTGCTGGGTAGGTACGGATGCGACGGAATTGCTCGTGCGACTTCGTTCCGCAGTGTTGGTTTGACACTCGATGCCAACCTCGACGTAGACCCGCGGTCGCAACGTCGAGTGGACTCGATCGAGGAGGTCTACGTAGTCCGTCAGTTGATCAGGTTGTGGCAACCGCACACTCATCAGCGCGACGCCTCAATGTTGCTGTCGATCGCATCGAGAACATCGTGGTCGCAACTCAGGTCGAACTTTCGGGCGAAAGGCCGCGAGCTGCCCGTCAGTCGGTCGAGATCATCGATGGTCCATGTGTGCGGTGACATCCCTCTCCCACGTTGCCAGTCGATCTCGTGGATGCTGTCATTCACCAATTCGCTTCTCCATTGAGAGTTGGCGAGCATGGTTTGGAAAAACAGCTCGTCGGGGATGTGAGAACGCTTGAAAAATCGAACGAATGGATCGGCCGCCGAAAGTATGTACTCAGCGTGATGGTGTGCCAACGCCCAATACGGACCGCCGCCATAGAGCGTGCCGACAGAGCGAGGAACCCGAACACGGAGCTTTGCGCCGCACCGATGAAGGACCAAGCCGGGTTTAGGAATCGCAAACCATCCAGAACGCTCGGGGAGGCACCTGCGCAGTGCCCGTGGCAGGCGGTCAGTTGACCGACCGTACAGGAGGGCATTCACTCTAGCGAACCCTCCGTCGGGCCAACCCGCGACGGGCAGGGGCTGAGAGGTGATCAGCGAACGATGTCGGTAGGTGGAGAAAAATTCTTCGATCCGTTCTGCGCTCATCAACGGGTAACACTGGCCGGTCAGGAGAACGACGTGATGAAACGGGATCGCTCGTTCGGAGAGCCAGCGAAGACCGTCGAGCGTAACTTGGACGTGATCGAACGTGGCATATCGAAACGGTCGACGGCTGAGATAGTGCACGTTCGGCAATCCTGCCGTGCCCGCCTGGACTCCCTGCCACGACTCCAACGAGGCATTGGCGTCGTGGTGGATGAGACATACGTTGGACTCGGTCGACGCAAGGTGACGGATGAGCCGCACGACTTGATCGGGATATCGATACGTCGAGACGATGTAGGCAGTCATGGGCGAAACGGGCCGGGGACGCCAACACAGAAATGTTGGACGACGACCATCCCAGCACGATACTCAGAGGTCCGGGTCCGCAATCGCTCCGAGGGGTCGAAGTGTCACAATCACAGAATTGGCTGCCAGTTCCAACGCTCAGCGTGATCATTCCCGTTCATGATCGTGCGCTCACCGTTGCGCATGCCATTTGCAGCGTCCTCAACGATGACCCCGAGAACGCGGTCGAAGTCGTGGTCGTTGACGATGGCTCGACCGACAACATTGTCGCCGCGATCGACGCAATCGGTGATCCCCGGGTGATTCTGTGCCGTCGTTCGCACGCCGGCGTCGCGGTGGCACGGAACGCGGGTGTGGCCGCGTCCTCGGCACCGTTCGTTGCGTTCCTGGACAGCGACGACGCAATCGAGCCGGGTTGGGTCCACGCATTCGTCCAAGCCTCGATCGACGGCTTCGAGTTGTTCAGCTGTGCGACGCACGAGCGACGCCCAGACGGACGATCGACGGTCGAGGCACCATCGATGTACGGAGCGGCGTACGCAGGATTGACTTTACGGTTTCAGGCGGGAGCGTTCGGACTATCTCGGAGTGCCTTCGCTGAATCGGGTGGCTATCTGGCAGGCCTCAAGCATGGCGAAGGCTCACAGTTCCTCATGAGCGTCGCCGAACTTCACCTGCGCCGTGGCCTGCGGATTGGTTGGACCGATCAGCCTCTCGTCACGATCAACCGACGAGATCGCCCGTACGACGCTGCCCTCTACTACGAGTCGGGTAAGGCGACACTTCTGGCGTCGTCGGTCATGCTGGCGAGGGACCGGGTGGGGCATGCGCGGCTTTTGTCCATCGTCGGGGTTGCTGCGTCTCGTCTCGGCAAGCGGCGTGAGGCGGCAGGTTTTCTGTCCCGAGCGATCTGGAAGGACCCGTTGCAATGGCGTCACTCCGCTCGACTCATTCGAGCCGTCGTCGGGTCAGCCAAGCCCAGAACCGCCGGCGAGTCAGCAGAACAAGCCACGGCCAGAAGCCCCGTCCCTCGGTCATGATGTCCCATTGTCGCCCCGTTCGCCGGTACGGAAATTTGCCGGCTTCGGCCGCAGCGATCAGGTCCGGAAGCCATCGCACGAATCGGGCATTGTGTCTGTGAGGGTGCCAGCAATACTCAACCGTTGAGATCTCCGTGTAGCGCCTGACTCCTCGTTGCTCCATTTGGGTCGCCATTGCCTGCTCCCAATGATGGTCCACCGAGTGATCGAGTAATGGAAGCAACACATTGGAGACCCGCTCACGATGCAGGATCAGGTGGCGGGACGTCAGGCCTGATGTGACCTGCGGTCCGACACCAAATCTGGACCGGTCGACCTTCGACCCGATGACCCATTCGACGAGCCGGTCTGCCTTCGGTGCTCCTCCCATCGGCACGATCGCGACAATCGTTGGATCGGCCTCGAATGTGTCACACGCCCGCTCGATCCAGCCGAAGTCGCCGGCATGGATCAAGACATCGCTATCGAGATGCAGAACCATCGGTCTCTGCGCGATGTCGAAAGATTGTGCGTACTGGTATCGCGCCCTGCCATGCAGGGCACGCGTTGGAAAGGTTGCATCGCCGTACCAGCGACTCATGGTGTTGGCGACGACCTCTGGCGACCAGTCGAGCTCAATCCATTCGTCAACCGCTTCGCTGGCCAGCAGCCGATCTCCAACCGCTCGGAGCCGACCGGCATCCTCCGCAGTGGAGTTGGACAGGTCGAAAACCAGAACTCGACGATCGATCGATTGAACGCGTTCGAGCTGGCCAAGTACATGACGGGCGACTCGTTCGAAAAACGCAAGGTCCGCAGGATGAGCCAGGATGGATAGTTCGATCACGGCAGAGTCATGAACTGCGCACTTGAGTTTTGTCGGTCGTTGGCTCGACGGTGCGTCCGAGGCGAAGCCGAATCCCAGCAAAGACTGCAACCAGGTTCAGGCGAAACGCCCCGGGTGATCGAAACGCGATGCCGGCTTGAACTGAGGCGGCAACACCGCGGCAGGACGTGATGACAACGGATGAAAGATGTCCGTGAATCCGTGCGATGGCGATCGTGTTTCGGGTTGAATAGTAACGACGCCAGAGCGACGAGGCGTCGAATGATCGACGTGCGGCCAAGGACGAGAGTCCGAGGCGTCCGTGCATGCGACGCTTCTCGAGAGCCAAACATCCGTCGATCCAGAGAGAATATCGAAGCGACCGCAGGCGCATCCCGAGATCCACGTCATCGAGTCCGAAGAACAGCGCAGCTGTCGGGCCGCCCGATTCTCGGATTGCGACGCTGCGGTACATCGGGAGCTGATTTCCTCCGAAATAGTCCACGAGAACTGGGCCAACCAGGTCGCTGTCCGGAATTCGTTCGAGCTTTCCCAGCCACCGGTTATAGCGAGCACCGACGAGACCGACGCCAGCGCAGCGAGGATCTCGCTTCGTTCTTTGCACCGCAAAGTCGACGAGTCGTTCGATGTCGTCCGGTGCCGTCGGCGGATCATCATCATCCAGAACCATGAACCAGTCGAATGGCTCTTCTGCGTCGAGCGCTCGATCGAAGCCGAGTGCAATTGCACCGGCAGGTCCCAGATTTTCACCGGCAGGGACATACAGTGCGCCAAACGTTTCCGCAATCAATTGCGCCGTGCACGATTTGTCATTGTCGACGATGACCAGCGCGTCGAGGGTTCGAGTTTGCAGCCCGAGAGTTTCAAGTGTGATTCGCAACTGGTCGGGCCGTTTGTAGGTGACCAGGATTCCGCACACCGTGCTCGGAGATTCGGGTGACGCCTTGCCGATCGATGTCATGACACCTGGCCCGCCACATCGGAGAGTATTCGAGTCCACATGGGTACGACAGCCGCCCAGGTGAGTTGACTGGACACGGGCATCTCGGCTGGCCGATTCGTCAGTAGGTGTCGCTCTATCTCGGTCGCCAACAGCGTGGGGGTTGGGTTGATTGCCGTCACGGCGGTTGACGGGGAATCTGCGAATGCGCTGCGTATGCCACCGACATCGGTTGCTACGCACGGCAAGCCGACGAGCATCGCTTCGATCAGGGCTCCGGGAATTCCCTCGGTACGGCTGCACATGACAAGGAGATCCGCTGCCCAGAGGATTTCGCGCACCTCGGCGACACCTCCCATGAATCGGCAGCGCTCGGGGAGTTGTAATGCTGATTGTTCTTGCAGCGCTGCCCTCAACGGTCCGTCACCGACGACGATCAGATCGACGTCAAGTAACTCACTCACAGCCTCGATCGCGAGATCGACCCTCTTCTCAGCGGTCAAAGAACCGACCACGACAACTGTCCGGCGATCACGCAGACCCAGTTCTGCACGGGCATCAACCCGCTCTTGTGCCGTGGCGGGGCGGAACCAGGAGTCATCTCTCGCGTTCGGCACGACATCGATTCGATCCTGGGGAACCCGGTACAGCGTTGAGATCGACCTTCCCGCCGCCGGCCAAAGCGCAACGACTCGAGCTGCCCGGCTGAAGAGAATCGAGGTTCGCGCCCGATGAAGCATTCCCCGGCTCCACGCAGTCGGGTCGCCGATGCTTCTGTAGACGAACGGGACGCCAGTGCCCAGAAGTGCCGCCGCGCACATTGGGAGGGCGGTCGACCCGTATGCGATCACAACATTGGCTGACTTGGCCAGCTTTCTGAGCCTGCGAATTGAAGGCGGGTTGCCAGGTCGCGATCCAAGCGATTCGACGTCCAGAGAGTTGTCGCCCCCAGCGGAACTGACGGCGACGACTGTCGATGTGATGCCATTGAGGGTCAGCCGACGGGCGAGTTCACATCCTTCGATCTCTGCTCCCCGACGGTCGGTGCTGGCGATCACGATGAGTGCTGTCAGTGGCACGGCGACCGAGTGGCGTGCCAGCCGACTTGGCGGATGATGCCTTCTTCCAAGGAAACGGCTGGTGTCCAGTTGAGAATTGCGAGTGCCTTGGTGATGTCGCCGCCAGTTTCGGGCACGTCGCCAGCCTGGTGATCCTGGCGTTGGTATTGGACCGGGGACCCAACGGTGCTCCCAACGAGTTCCAGCAGACGAGCGACATCAATCGAACCCCCGCCGGCCACGTTCATGACCGCCCCGATTGCTTTCGGCGCTGTCGCCGCGGCGATCGTTGCCCGAACGACGTCATCGACAAAAGTGAAGTCTCGAATACTGGTCCCGTCGCCAAAGAGGGGAAACACCTGTCCAGTTCGAGCGCTTTCGATCATGCGGTGAATCGCCATGTCTGGACGCTGACGTGGCCCGTAGACAGTGAAATAGCGCAAGGAGGTTGCTGGCACGCCGAAGTTGTCGTGGTAAGCGCGACAGAGCAATTCGGCGGCGTACTTTGTCACGCCGTATGGACTGTGCGGCTGTGCGGGTGATGATTCAGGCGTCGGGAAAGCCGGAGCCAGGCCATAGATCGACGAACTTGATGAGTAGACCACACGACTGACTGTCGGATGATCGCGACAGGCCTCGAGCAGACGCTGAGTCACGTTGACGTTGAGGTCGTTGTAGAGGCTGAATCCGTCCGACCATGAGAGCCGAACGCCAGGTTGAGCAGCGAGATGGAACACGACGTCGACGCCAGTGAGTAGCGGGCCCGCATCGGCGTGAAGCAGGTCTGCCTCGATGAGTTGGAACCGTGGCGAGGCGGACGCGGCCGAAATGTTGGCGCGCTTCGCCGCCTCCTCGTAGTACGCAGTGAACCGATCAACGCCACGAACGTCCCAGCCTTGGGTCAGCAATTGATCGACGAGCGTACTTCCGATGAAGCCGGCAGCTCCTGTGACGAGGGCAAGCACGCCAGCAATCTACCGAGTGGCTGGTGTGCCGCCGCGATCAGCAACGATCGCCCCTACCGCACGAGGAAGTTGGTGAACTGCCACGGATCGTGGAGGTCCAGGCCATCGCTCTCGGTACCGAACGTGGGGAACAGATCGTTGCGATCTTTCAGCGGGGTCCAGTCGGTGGGACCGCTGTGGA
>JANOQU010000394.1:0-1956 GCA_031422355.1 Actinomycetes bacterium | reverse complement strand
CCCAGATTAGGGTCAGCTCATGAGCATCCAATCCTCGACCAACCAGAAGCCATTCCGATTCGGCGTCCAGGCATCAAAGGCGACATCGCGCGCCGCATGGGTGTCGCTGGCCCAGAGGAGTGAATCCAACGGGTATGACGTATTGACGATGCCAGACCATTTCGGTGATCAGTTGGCTCCGGTGCCTGCGTTGATGTCGGCGGCAGATGCCACAACCACGTTGCGGATCGGCGCGCTGGTTTGGGACAACGACTACAAGCACCCGCTGGTGCTGGCCAAGGAACTTGCAACAATGGATCTTTTGTCCGATGGTCGGCTCGAAATTGGTCTCGGTGCCGGCTGGATGGTCAGCGACTACGACGAGTCGGGAATCCCGTATGACTCTCCAAAGGTCCGCATCGACCGCTTCGTGGAGGGCCTGGCTGTGATCAAAGGGTGCCTCGGTCAGGAACCGTTCTCCCACACCGGTGAGCACTACACAGTGACGAACCACAACGCTCTGCCCAAGCCTGTTCAGCAGCCGGGACCGCCGATTCTGATCGGTGGGGGCGGCAAGAGGGTTCTCGGCATTGCGGCCCGAGAGGCCGACATCATCGGCATCAACGGCACGATGACAGCCGGTGTGGTCGGCCCCGACGCAATCTCGACGATGACGGCCGAAGCGGTCGACGACAAGGTGGCCATCGTCAAAGCAGCGGCCGGAGACCGGATGAACGAGATCGAGATGAACGTCCGGGTATTCATGGTCAATGTGACCGATGAACGGATCAAGACGATGGAGACGTTCTCTGGCGCGATCGGCGTTCAGCGCTCGTTCATGGAGGAGTCACCGTTTGCCCTGATCGGTACGCCGAAGCAGATGATCGACGATCTCGTCGCTCGACGCGAGAAGTGGGGGTTCAGCTACATCATCGTTGGCGCCGAAGACATCGAGTCGTTCGCCCCCGTGGTGGCCGCGCTGGTCGGCAAGTAGCCCACCCGTGGTGTCGCAACGCTCGATTGGTCTGTACGGAGCCGGCATGATCTCTGGTGCTCACGCCGCTGCGGCGACCATGCTCGGAATGCCGATTGTCGGAGTCGCCTCTCGCTCCACCGAACGCGCGACGGAGCAGGCGAATCGTCTTCGAACGACAGCACTGTCCTACGACTCGATGCCTTCGGGCGCGGACGTCGTGATCGTGTCCACTCCCCCGCAGTGCCACTATCTCGACACGATTGCGATGCTGCGTGCCGGAGCCGCGGTCATTGTCGAAAAGCCGCTCTGCACGACGCTTGCAGATGCCGACGAATTACTCGCCGCTGCGGCGCTCGCGGAGCAGAGAGTGCTCTACGCAGAGAATCTTGCCTATTCCCCACTGGTGACTGCGCTGTTGACGATGATTCCCACGCTCGGCCCAGTCGAACACCTCGAGGTCCGAACTATCCAGACCCTGCCGACATGGGGCGATTTCACCAGCGACGAATGGGGTGGCGGCGCTCTGTTCGACTTGGGCGTTCACCCGCTCGCGATCGCGGTTCTGGCGGCCGGCGCTGCGGGCGCAGGACCCGTGGTATCTGTGATCGCCGAGCTTCGTGGCGGCGTTGGACACAACAGTGACGAGCACGCCGACGTGTGGCTGACGTTCGGGAACGGCCTCGTTGGCCACGTCGTGTCGAGTTGGCAGGCATCCGATGGTCAGATCTGGGACCTCCAGGTCAGTAGCCCGACCGGGGTTCTTCGTGGAGACTTCTTTCCGCGTCCGTCGTTAGAACACAACGGCGACCCGGTTGCGTTGCCCGCCGGCAACGCAGCGTTGCCGATGATCGAAGAGTTGGGCTACGTGTCACAGCTCCGAAGCTTCGATGACGACCTCGATCTCAGAATGACTCCGTTCATGGATGTCGAGTTCGGACGGTTGATCCTCGACATCGTGTGCGCCGCCTATCAGTCGGCACGCGCCGACGGCGCGCCGGAGG
>JANOQU010000393.1:0-3268 GCA_031422355.1 Actinomycetes bacterium | reverse complement strand
TGTGCCAGACCGCCGTTGGTCGATCCCGGCCAGATCGCCCAGGTCGGGCCAAGGGCTTCTGCCCCAAGTGTCGCACCCCGTACGACTTCGAGCCCAAGCTGCAGGCCGGAATGCTGGTCGGTGGCCAGTATGAGGTTGCTGGATGTCTGGCCCACGGCGGCATGGGCTGGATCTACCTGGCCCGCGACCGCAACGTCAACGATCGCTGGGTCGTGCTGAAGGGTCTTCTCAATGCAGGCGACCCCGATGCATTCCGGGCCGCAGTTGCCGAGAAGCAGTTCCTGGCCGAGGTCGAACACCCCTTGATCGTCGAGATCTACAACTTCGTGACCGCGTCGGACGGCACCAGCTACATCGTCATGGAATACGTCGGCGGCAAGTCGTTGAACAACATGCTCAAGGACCGGATCCAGGCTGCCGGAGGAAAGTTCGATCCAACGCCACCAGATCAGGCCCTTGCGTACATCATCGAAGTGCTTCCAGCGTTCAGCTATCTGCACGGCGTGAACCTGTTGTACTGCGACTTCAAGCCAGCCAACATGATCCAGGTTGGTGATGCGGTCAAGTTGATCGACCTTGGAGGTGTTCGCAAAGTCGGCGACGACTTGACCCCCATCTACGGCACCGTTGGTTTTCAAGCACCAGAGGTTCCTGCCGAGGGTTGCACCGTTGCGAGCGATATCTACACGATTGCGCGCACGCTGGCCGTGCTGCTGTTCGAGTTCCGCGGCTATCAGAACACGTGGGTCGACCGCCTTCCCGGGCCAGAGTCTGTGCCTCTTTTCGCCCAACACGACTCGCTCTACCGGTTCCTCGTCAAGGGCACAGCCGCCCGACCGGAGGATCGCTTCCAGTCTGCTGAGGAAATGCGCGAACAGTTGCTCGGCGTGCTCCGCGAAGTCACCTCTGCTCTTGCGGGCCCCGGTTCCGCAGCCGTCACCCGGTCCACCCCGTCGCGCTTGTTCACGACCCCGGCCGTCGCAACCGATGGTCTCGCCTGGAGTGACTTACCAGCGCTGCTGCCGGAGCCCTCTGACCCAATGACCGGGTGGCTTTCCACGGTGACGGCGCTCGACCCTCTGGCCCGGCTTGCGGCGCTCGCCGAGCCGCCAGAACAGACGCCGGCCGTCTGGCTGGCATCGGCGTACGTGTCGCTGTCGATCGGCGACCACGCTGACGCCGACGGCGTGGCAAGGCGCGTGCTCGATGCCGATCCCTGGGATTGGCGCGGTGTCTGGGTGATGGGCCTCGCGGCGATGGCACGATTCGACAACGCCGCAGCCGTGAGCGCCTTCAACGCCGTTTACGGACAGGTGCCCGGCGAGTTGGCACCAAAACTGGCCCTCGCCCGGGCATGTGAAGAGACCGCCGATGCCGCGGTTGCGAGCCGGCTGTACCGCACGTGCGCGATCACCGACGCCGCATACATCGCTCCAGCACAATTTGGACTGGCTCGGATTGCGGCCAAGGCGCTCGATCGGATGGGCGCATTGCTTGCGCTCGATTCGATACCCGCGACCAGCCGCGCCTACAGCGACGCCCGCCGCACCAAGGCGCTGCTACTCGCCAGCCAGCCGCAACCGGGTCGCGAACTCGCCGACCTCGACAACGCCGCAACCGAGCTGGAACTCGGCAACCTCGAACCGCGGGCTCGAATCGAACTCCGGATCCAGATCCTGACATCGGCCCTCCAGACCGTCCGCGCCTCAGGCATTGCAGCCGCGGTCAACGCACAGCGTGTTGCCGGATTCCCAGCCACCGAGAACGACCTCCGGATGGCCCTCGAGCAGAACTATCGCGATGCCGCCCGCCTCTCGCCGGATCAAAGTGAGCGGATCAGGTTGATCGACCAGGCCAATCGAATCCGTCCCCGAACTCTGGTCTGACCCATGCCTGACCCCATGCCTGACCCGACATCTGACACCGTGCCTGAAGTGGCCGTGTGTTCCGACTGTTCGGCGCCCGTCGCGGTCGATGATGGGTTCTGCGAATCGTGCGGCGCAATGCTTCGCCACGATGCTGTTTCCGCCGCGGCCGACGTTGGGGCCGACGTTGGGGCCGACGCTTCAGCCGCGGGCACAGCCGACGTAGCTCGGCCCCGCCCGGGTGCGATCTCGCAGCCGTGCGTCTTGTGCGCTGGCGAAGTCCTCGATGACGGGTTCTGCGGAATCTGCGGTGCCAAGGCCGCGACCAAGCGCGATCACTGGACCGAACAGCCCAGCGACGACCTCGCCGGAGTCTGCGACAAGGGCATCTCTCACGCCCGCAACGAAGACGCGATGGCCCTTGCCGTCGGCGGCTCGGCGGCCCAGTTCTCTGATGGGCGGCGGATCATCGTGGTCTGCGACGGCGTGACGACGGCACCTGAAAGCGATCAGGCCAGCCTCGCGGCATCGATCGCGGCGGCAAACTCATTGCTCGTCGTGCCTGCACCTCCTGCCGGTGTCGGCGGCCCCGCAGCGGCAATCACGTACTGGACCGAGCAACTGCGCGTCGCCTGTGTTGCCGCCAACGCCGAAGCAGTGGCAGTCGCCCGCGCGCTCGGCAACCCGAAAGAGCCGCCGTGCTGCACGTTCGTCGCTGCCGTGGCGATTGCCGATCCTGCTCCCGACCCAGACAGCGTAGATGGGCCACCCTCAACACTGATCGCGGTTGCGTGGTGCGGCGACTCGCGGGCGTATTGGTTCGGCGATGACGGTGACGCACGTCAACTCGGCCTCGACCACTCACTCGGCACGGAGATGATCCAGGCCGGCGCAACCGTCGCTCAGGCCGAGGCGGACCCGACCAGCCACACCATCACCCGCTGGCTCGGTGCCGACAGCTTCAACCCGACGCCGGAGACGCTGACCCTCGCCCCCACCTCGCCCGGATGGCTGATGGTTTGCTCGGACGGTATGTGGAACTACGCGTCCAAGCCCGAAGCACTGGGGCTTGTGATGCTGCGTGCTGCGGCAGATCTCGGTGAAGCGGCATCGCCACTCAGCATCTGCGAGGCCATGGCTGGGTGGGCGAACGAACAGGGTGGCCACGACAACATCACGGTCGCGCTGTGCAGGGTCAACGACAGCAGGGTCAACGACAGAACACGAGCGATCTTGACGACGGATCCGACAACGAACTCGACGGAGTAGAGGAGAACCAGCGATGGCGACTTTCAGCATCAACGTGTACCAGAACGAATTCCTGTCGGACCAGGCCACCGACGTGCACGCCGTCGCCTCGATCTCGTGCACCGGCGCTGGCACGGCCGGCCAGGGCGCGGTTG
>JANOQU010000392.1:0-2826 GCA_031422355.1 Actinomycetes bacterium | reverse complement strand
TGAAGGCGGCGCTTGTCGATGGCAACGTCGACAGTGGAGTGATGGCAAGCGGTCAAGTTGTCGGGCTGATCGACGACCTTCCGACATGCGCAGAGTTGATCGAGCGGATCATCGCCGAAGCCGAGCACACTCTTGCGGATTTGAACTCGTGACCGCTCCGGCCGCTCTCACGGTCCTGGACGGCGAGACCGAGGTCCGCGCCGCCGTCGGCCGACATCTCGGTACGACAGAGTGGCTGGAGGTGACCAGTGATCGGCTCGCGGCCTTCACCGAGTCGACAGGTGCGCCGGACTCCACGTACCTAGCGCTCTCATTGTCGAATATGTTCTTGCCCCAGATCGTCGAAGTTCGTGGCTTTTCGATGGGGATCAACTACGGCACGGACGCTGTCCGATTCGGGCCCACGATCCGGGCGGGCGAACGGGTGCGGGCGACGGCATCGCTGGTCGGCGTCACCGACGTGAATGGTGGGATACAGACCAGAATGACGATCGTCGTCGAGACAGAGGGCGGCCGACCAGCATGCGAGATCGAGTCGATCTCGAGATGGATCAGGGGGAGTGAGCCGACATGAGCGTTCTGAACATGTTCCGAGTCGATGGCCAGGTCGCATTCGTCAACGGCGCTGGCCGTGGCATCGGCGCAGCCACCGCGCTGGCGTTGGCAGAAGCCGGTGCCGATGTCGCTATCCGGGCTCGTACGGTCTCTCAACTGAACGATGTCGCCGAAGGGATACGCGCCTTCGGCCGCCGGGCTCTGGTGATCGCAGCGACAGAGAGCATCGGTGACGACGTTGCGGCACTGTCGCAGACAGTCGAAGAACTGGGTTCACTCAGCATCCTCGTCAACGTCGTGGGTGGCGCGATGCCAGGCGCTTTTCTCAAGGGAACCGATCAGGGCTTGAATGATGCGTTCGACTTCAACGTGACCGGACCGATTCGTCTCAGTCGTGCAGCCGTGCCGTTGATGCTCGCCGGCGGCGGTGGATCGATCGTCAACATCACCACGGCCATGGCCCATCTTGTCGATCGCGGATACAGCACCTATGGCACCGTGAAGGCTGCGCTCGATCACGCCACCCGACTCCTGGCCGCAGATCTTGCACCTCGGATCCGAGTCAACGCTGTGGCTCCCGGAGCCATTCACACCGATTCGTTGGAGGTCGTGATGCGCAATCCCGAGATCCGTGACGCAATCGTCGCTGCGACACCGATGCGTCGACTCGGCGTTGCGGATGACATCGCAGCCGCTGTGCTGTATCTCTGCAGTCCCGCCGCTGGATACGTCACCGGCAAGATCCTCGACGTCGATGGTGGTATCCAGACACCGAACTTCCGGATGCCGTTCCCCGATCTGTGAGCGAGTCGGTCATCGCCGAGTCCGAGGACGTTCCGTCTCGGCCAGGGTCGTTGCGGGTCTTTCGTCATCGTGACTTCAGCCTGTTCTTCTGGGCCGCGGCGATCTCCAACGGCGGGAACTGGATGCAACTCCTCGCAGTTCAAGCGCTGCTGTTCGATCTGACCAATAGCGGAACGTGGCTCGGAGTATCGACGGTCGTGTCACTGGTTCCGGCCGTACTGCTGACCCCCTACGCCGGCGTACTTGCGGACCGAGTATCGAGGCAAGGCATCTTGCGAATCACGCAGACCGTGCAATTGATCATGGCCGTTGCGCTCTGGGCGCTCTATGTTGGCGACGCAGTCACGCCGTGGTGGATCATCGTGATCGGGTTCGTCAACGGAGTGGCAACTGGCTTCCAGACGGCGGCATGGCAGTCGTTCGTACCGTTGCTGGTGCCGCCCGATGAGATGCTTCAGGCCGTTCGGCTGAACAGCACCCAATTCAACCTTGCGCGGGCGATCGGCCCGGCGCTGGGGGGAGTGATCATTGCGCTCGGAGGCATCGGTGCCGCGATACTCGCCAACGCCGCGAGCTACCTGTTGGTCATCGCCGCCTTGGTCATCGTGCACCCGCGAGACAACGCGACGGAGGCTCGATCGCAGAAGGTCCTCGAAGGGCTGAAGGATGGCTTCTGGTACGTGTGGGGTCGGCGGCCCCTCCGACTGGCCGTCGTCCTTGCATTCCTCGCATCGACGCTCGGACAATCGATGCAGTACGTCGCGTCGGCAATATCGGAAAGGGTGTTCGGTGGCTCCAGCGACGGTAACGCCGGTCTGCTCACGGCCCTTGGGGTCGGAGCGTTGGTGAGTTCGGTTTTTGCGATCGTGCTCGGCGATCGTTTGCGACGATCGCATCAGGGGCTTGGGGCGTTCGTTCTGTTCGTCGTGGCGGTGGGCCTGGTCCCGTTGACGAGTTCGTATCAAGTCGGCCAACTTGCCTACTTCCTCGCCGGGATGGCCCAATTGCAGGTCGCCGTTGCACTGAACACGCTGATCCAAGGAACGGTGCCAGATCACCTCCGCGGTCGGGCACTGAGCATGTACTTACTCGGCACGATTGCCGGCATCCCCGTCGGTACCCAACTTCTCGGCTCGCTTGGCGATGCGATCGGCTTCCGCACGACGCTCTATCTCGACGCCGCCGCGTTTCTCGTGGTCGTGATCACTCTGGTCGTGTCCGGCTGGTGGCGGGACCTCGATGCAACTGCACGTGACATGGACGACCGGGTTCAGTCGAGGTAGGCGACGTCTGTCAGCGTCTCGGAGGTCAGCCAGAGTTGGGCGGCGACGTCGAGGCGGTGGCTGTAGGCGTTCGAGTGGACCACAACGGGGGAGCCAGTCGTCTGACCGAAACCATCCGGCCCGTAGTACTGAGCGCCCTTGGCCGAAGGATCTGTTGCGGCACGTAAGGTCGGCAGAGCACCCA
>JANOQU010000391.1:0-6412 GCA_031422355.1 Actinomycetes bacterium | reverse complement strand
TTTCGAAACGCTCCGTTGGAACGGCGATGGTTGCAATTGGTGTGGCGGGGATCATCGCCGGCATCGCAGCGATCATCGTTGGACAGAGTCTCATCCGGCAGGTCGAATCCAGTGTCGACAACAGCCTGCAGTTGACGACGGAGGCCTTGTCGGCCGTCACCGATTCCGTCGCGGTGACCGACAGTGTGCTCGATACGGTGCGGATCGGCATGACGAGTGTCCGAACGACGATGGAGACCGTCGAAGTGTCCTTGGACGACGCCGCCGCGGCGATCGACGAGAGCGGGGCGTTCCTGGTCGGCCCGCTGCCCAATGCGCTCGAAGCCGTGAATGATGTGCTCCCGACGATCGAGAGCATCGCCAGCGCGGTCGACAGTGCGCTTCGAGTGCTCGAACGGGCCCCCTTCGGCCCCGACTATGACCCGGTCAAACCGTTCGACGAAGCCGTCAACGATCTGTCGATCGCCATCGCTCCACTGCCCGAACAGCTGCGACAAGTCGGTGGCAACTTCGCTGGTCTGGGTGACTCCGCGAACGAGATCGCCGACGGGGTGGCTGCACTCGGCAACACCATTGCGATGCTGGAGAGCCAACTCGGGGAGGTGTCGACGCTGCTCGACCGGTATGCAGACACGGCGGCCACGGCCCAAATTCTTGCCGCGTCGTCACGCCGAGATCTCGGCGACAGTGCCGATGCCGCCGGAGTTCTGTTGACCGTGTTGGGCATCGTTTTCGCTGCGGGGCAACTCGTCCCGATCTGGCTCGGCCTCACCTTGACGCGACGCGGTGGCGCCGAACGGCTGATTTGAGCGTGATCAGAAGCCTGCAAAGCAGCGTGTCGGCGTCGTTGATCGGAAGAGTCGCTCCGCGAGATCCACAGCGCCAGGTGTGTGCTCCACGATGCGGCCGACATTCAGGAGCTTCCGTGCCGAAGCGCCGCCCATCGCCAACGAGGCCAGTTCGCCAGCGTCCAGTTCGATGTCCGGTGCGGACGTCGTCGACTCGCATATCGCCGAACCATCCTCTGCCACTTCCAGCCGCACCGCCGGTGGCAGCAGACCTTGACGATCGCGGATCGCGATCGTCAAGTTGCCGCTGGCCTCGTATCGTCGAGCGGCAAGCGCGGCGGGGGACAGTACGCGAAGCCAGGTGAAGTCGACGCGGTCGCGCTCGATGATCGAACGCGCATCCACGACGAACCAGCGCACTGGGTCGCCGGGCGGGCGGGGCGCCGCTGTGACTGTGCCGATCCAATCCAGTTCGCAACAGAAGCGCCAGAGCGCGGCCTCGTCGGCAGACGTCTCACCGAGTAGCGCTTCCACCGTGCAGGTTGCCCTCGGGCGGCCGTGCTCCCAACCGTCCTTGATGCCATACCGCAGGAAGCCAACGACGCGCCCGTCGCGACGAAGCAGAGCGAGCCGATCCGAGTAGGGGTCGTCGCCTGGTCGTGGCAGAAGACCGGCGTCGATTCGCCACCAACGGAGCGGAATGGAGATGAATCCCGGCTGGGCGATTCTCACGGTCTCGTACACGGCGAGTGCGCCTTGCGCCCAGACCTCTGGGTCTGCCATCACGATGTCGCTGTCGCTCGCGACGGTTGGCAGAAACGTCGTGGTGGTCGAATCGATGACGATCTCGCTTCTCTCGACGGCCTGGCCATAGCCAAATCGACCGTAGATCGGGTACTCAGCAGCCACCAGGTAGCTGACGAGGTCGCCGCGATCGACGGCGTCATGCAGGTCGTCGGTGATCATCCGCGTCAACACGCCGCGCCGCCTGTGTGTCGCCGAGACGGTGACCTGGGTCAGCAATGCCGCCGGGACGATTGCGCCAGGCAGCGTGACTTCGCCCGACAGCGTTCGCAACGTGGCGACCATCCGACCGTCGTCGAAAGCAGCGCGGGTTCGATCAATTTCTAGACCGGGCCGTCCCCACTCGCCGATCCCGGGCACCGGTTGGGCGTGAAAACCCAACAGGACGGCGTCATACCACGCCTGTATTTCTTCGTCATTGATCGTCCGAAACTCGAGTGCCATGGGCAGAGGCTATGTGGACCCTGGACGGCCAGACCGCGCAATTCTCCGGGCGCCTCCATTCGTGGCACGTTTCACGCCCTTGTTCCCGCGTTGTGCCAAGGGGTGACACAACTCGGCACCGAGGGCGTCGTTCGTGTCATCGGGGCGAAGCGGTCACACCGACATTCGGGCGGCCGATCGCGACGTGACGGGAGGCCGTGACGAAGACGTCCGGTCGTTGCATGATCCCGTCTGGACGTTCTGGATCCGTCAGAACAGCGATGGCATCGAGGTCGTCTTGGTCGAGTTGCCCCGCGAACTGATCGACCGCTCGCAGAAACTGAGTGAGCGCGAACCGCCGTGCATCGTCGGAGAGAGGAGCTTCGATGTGAACGCTCGACAGGCGAGCACCCAGGACGTCGAACCCTGCGTTCGAGACCATCGAGGCAAGGTCGGCCGAGGGAACGGAGTCCGGCAGTCCGGCTCTCATGTCGGCAAACCATGTTGAACCGGCCGCCGCGATCCGGTCGATCAAACCACGGCGGCCGATTCCGATGTCGTCGGGAAGAACGCGCGTCGGCCCCGCCAGCTCGACGACCGCGATCAGACCACCGGGAGCGAGGAGATCTCGAAGCAACCGCAAGGCGGCGACTTCATCGCCGACGTGATGCAGTGACATCGATGCCCAGATCACATCGGCAGGTTCCAGTGCTTCTAACCCGGCCGGCAGTTCGGCGAGGCGGGTACTGATCTGACTGCTCACTCCGTGCGCTTCGGCACGTTTGGCCGTGCGAGCAAGCATTGCCAAGGAGCTGTCGACGGCGACAACGTGTGCCTCCGCAAACAGCTTGGCGAGTTCGACCGTACCGACGCCGGGGCCGCTACCGATATCGATAATGCGCCGCACCGGGGCGGAGTCGCGATCGCGGAACTCGCCCACCCAATCCATTGTGTCGGTGACGAATTGGAGCAGAACCTCTCCCTCGAGTTCTGCGCCGTCGGCCCACGCACTCCAATCGGCTTCATCGAGATGAACGTGGCCATGCTGGTGTCCGTGGTGATGCCCGTGTCCGTGCTGGTGCTCTGTCATGCGGCGATGCTAGACAGGCACCGTAGATCCGCAAACTGAGTTGCCGATCCGGCAAGCAGCCCAGTCAGCCGATTTTGCCCCCTGCCGCGAGCCATCGGGCGACGACATCACCGGCTTCGCGGGGGGAGTAGAGGTCCTCTTCGTAGCTCCATTGGCCGTCGCCGGCGTAGTGCAGGATCGTGTGTACGTCGAAGCCGTAGTAGCCGTTGTCGCCGCGCGGAGTTGGCAGGATGTTCGGGATCAGTGCGTTGACCCGGTTGCCGTCGATCGTCGACCACTTGACGGGGAAGGTCATGGTCGGAAACGGTTGCATCACGGACGTGATCCAGGCACGGATCTCGGCGCGGCCGTTGAACGTGCCGTAGTGGTGCTCTCGGTATCGGGCGTCGTCGGTGAACTGCTCCGCCCACTGATCCCAGTCGCCGGTCGCGACAGCGATCTCGCCCCGTTTGCGGTACTTGGCGAATTCGGCGACGACCTCGTCACGCGGAAAGGCGGGCGTTGGCACATCGGGTGCCCATCCATCGATTCCGGTCAGGCTGTGATCCTGCGGCGTGTGCTTGCGGCCTCCGGCAGCGATCCATTCTCCGAATACCCGCTCGGCGTCGGCCGAGTTGTAATAGTCGCCCTCGTAGCTGAACAGACCGTTGCCGCTGTACTGCAGAAAGGTGGTGTTCGGGAACCCGAACCGACGACCGGTACCGGTGGGATCCGGCAAGTTGTTCCAAATGTAGAAGGCGATGATGTCGTTCTCGATTGCGGCCCACTCGATCCACAACGTCATCGACGGGTAGTCCTTCATCGTCGTCACGATGAAGTTCTCGATAGCCGCTTGTCCCTCGAAGATGCCGAGGTTGTGCTCCTCGTAGCGGGCGTCTTCGGTGAACATCTTGGCCCACGATGGCCAGTCCTCGGTCTCTACTCCGCGTCGACGGAATTCGGCCCAAGCCGCTTCGACCTCGGCAGGTTCGTACTTTCCCATACGGAACTCCAGCCTCTCTTGACCCCAGATCGCCAACGTAGCGACACCGGCCTGTCGCGGCCGTAGTGGGCGAGGTTCACATCATTTTGCGAGAGGTGACCAGGAGGAGGACGAACGCGATTCCGGCGACCACAGCGAAGCCGACCCGAAGGCCCTGCCACTCGGAAAGCGCACCAACGCTGACCGCGGTGAGCATCACGCCGAAGCGTTGGCCGAGCAGCATCGAGCCGAGACCCGACCCGGCTGACACGCCCGGCAGTCGTGCAGCAGCGGAGTACAACTGGGGAAATACGACAGATAAGCCGAGGCCCCAAATGGCGAGCCCAGCGAGCGCGACGGCACCGACCGGGGCCATCACCGTGACGATTGCACCCAATCCGACAAGGCTGAGCGCCCATCCGAAAAGTCGCCGCTCCCCGATTCGGTCCAGCACATGATCACCGCCCAACCGGCCGATCAACATCGCGCCGGCGCATGCCGTGGTGCCAAACCCGCTCGCTCGGCCGAAGTCGAACTCATCGCGCATCAGAACAGCCGACCAGTCGTTGGGCGTCACTTCGAGGGCGATGGCACCCACGGCTGCGAGGGCCATCATCACCGTTGCCGACGAGAATCGCTTCGGCCGAATTGAGAGTTCGTCAGCGGCGACTGACGGGTCCTGCGTCACCGTGATCGGGTTCGGAGGCGGGTCGATTGGGATCAACCATCTCCGCGCGACGGCGACGGTCACGAAGAGAACGGCACCCACGACAAGCAGCTGGGCGCGCACGCTGGCACCCGCTGCCGAGGCGGCGGATCCAACGAGCGCGCCGCCGGTGAAACCGAGGCTCCACATCGCATGGAGACGGTTCATGATCGAGCGTCCGAGCCGCTGCTGAACGATCACGCCTTGAGCATTCATCGCCACGTCGTTACAGACGTCGAGCACGCCAAGGGTGGTGAGCAGAACGAGCAGAGCGATTGCCGAAGGAGCGAAGGCAATCAGGGGCATGCCGACCGACAACGCACACGCAGCAGCCGTGAGGAGGCGGCGGCTTCCGAGGCGGTCCATCAGCCGCGCCACAGCCAGCGCACCAACGATTCCGCCGAGGCCCCCGCCAAGCAGCGTCGCCCCGAGACCCGCGTTCCCGAGCCCGAGTTGGTCGCGGATTTCAGGGATTCGCGGCAGCCAGTTGGAAAACGTGGCGCCGTTCACGAAGAACAGGGCACCGACTGCCACGGCTGACCGCCCAGTCTGGGACGTTTCCGCCGGCTGAGGGATCACGATCGAAGAATCTACGGGCAGCGCGCCATCATCGGGCAAACGCTGTGGTCGGTACGGTTCGCTCGGATGTTTGCAGATCTGTTCGTAAATCTGAATGTTGTTCGACAAAATCGTATTAACATCTGGAATTATGAACAGAAAGTTGACGACTGAAGGCTGGGAGGCGGTCATTGGGTCCAACGTCCGCGAGGCGCGTTTTCAGGCAAACCTTTCGATGCGAGAGCTTGCCGGGTCCGCCGACGTTTCTCTCGGCGCCCTACACAATCTCGAGACCGGCAGCGGAGCGACCGTTCGCACGCTGGTGCGGGTCGTCCGAGCGTTGGATCGAACTGATTGGTTGGATGCCCTCGCACCGCAGGTCGGCGTCAGTCCAATGCAGATGCTGCGCGAGCGCCAGCGCGAGTTGCCTCAGCGTCGGGTCCGCCGGAGTGAAGCCTGATGGCGTACACGCCCGTCGATCTCGTCGAAGTCCTCTACAAGGGCCACACGGTCGGGGCCGTCACTGCAGACCCTCGGACTCAGTTCTTCGCGTTCGAGTACGCGCCAGAGTGGCTTCGAGGCAACGTCCAACTCGCGCCGCTGAGTTTGGCGAACCGCCGCGGCCCGCGAGTGTTCCCGAACCTGCCCGTCGGGACCTACCACCGGTTGCCGGCGATGCTTGCGGACGCGCTGCCGGATCGATTCGGGAACAGCCTGATCGATGCTTACCTTGTTCGCGAGGGCGTCTCACGCTCGCAGATCACTCCGTTGGATCGCCTCGCATACCTCGGCAAGCGGGCAATGGGCGCGCTCGAATTCCTTCCGCCGACTGGACCGGACGCATCAGTCGGGACCGCCTTCGCGATGAACACGCTCGTCGAAGAGGCGAGGCAGGCCGTGGAAGGGAGATTCGGAACAGCCGATGACGCAACCAGCGGTGTGCGCCACCTTCTCCACGTTGGCACGTCGGCCGGCGGTGCCCGACCGAAGGCGGTGATTGCTTGGAACGAGACATCCGGCGAAATCCGCAGCGGGCAACTACCGGCGCCCGACGGCTTCGGACAGTGGCTGCTCAAGTTCGA
>JANOQU010000390.1:0-1669 GCA_031422355.1 Actinomycetes bacterium | reverse complement strand
CGACGCCGTCGGCCCGGTGATCTTCGAGCAAGGCGGCACCTTGTCGCAGTTCACCGGCGACGGCATGATGGTGTTCTTCAACGACCCCATCCCGTGCGATGGGCCGGAGCGGCGCGCGGTCACCCTCGGCCTGGCGATGCGCGACCGCACGGAACGGCTGGCCAGCGAGTGGAAGCGGCGCGGGCATGACCTGCGCCTCGGTGTCGGCATCGCCACGGGTTACGCCACCTGCGGCCAGATCGGCTTCGATGGTCGCTTCGAGTACACCGCCATTGGCTCGGTGGTGAATGTCGCCGCGCGCCTGTGCGGCCAAGCCGCCGGCGGCGAAGTGCTGGCGACCGAGCGATCCGTTGCCGCGCTCGGCGACGCCGTGGAAACAGAACCCGCCGGCGAGATCGCGCTCAAGGGAATGACCGCACCCGCGGCCGTGCATCGGGTGATGTCCTTGCGCTGAAGTGCCGTGCCTGGTCACGCCGACGGAAGTTCACTCGGGAGCCCTCAGAAACTGGCAGCGACGTCCTTGACGAGCAGCATCATCGTGAGCTCATCGATCGGGGAGGGCTCGAAGCCAACCCTGGCGTAGAACGCCCCGGCAGCGGAGTCCTTTGCGTGCACGAGCAACACACGAACACCAATCACCTCCGCGACCTCGATCGATTTCACGATGAAGTGCTTCAACAGCGCAGCACCGAGTCCGTGGCCCTGAAATCGGTGGTCGACTGCCAGTCGGCCCAGCAGAACTGCCGGCAGCGGATCGGGCTGGTTCCTCGCAGCCCGCTTCGTCGCCTCGACGCGAAGCACGACCGCTGCACTCGATGCGTAGAACGCAACAACTCGTCCGCCGGCGGACACCACCCACGTTCGGCTGGACCGATCGGCGTGGTTCCGGAGGGAGCGATCGGCCAACCAGGCGTCGAGCAACTCGTCGCCGCACTCGAATCCCTCGCGTCCATGATCGACCGTCAACAGTTCCGGGCCGACGAACTCGCTCAATGGCGACTCGCCTCCAGCACCGATGGGTTGTTGAGCAGCCGAGCCAGATCCGGTCGGCGCGCCGCTGGGCGGTCCAGGATCTCTTGCAGCGTGGACCACGCATCTCCGCCGACCACAAACACCCGTCGGTCAGCGAGATCGATGTGTGCAGCCTCGACCGCCGGCTCTCAGAGGGTGCCGGCGGCGACAACCAGGATGGCTCGCACCTGGTCGACGATGTTGCGTTGGTTCGCCTCGAAAATTGGGTCGGTCAGCTCCGTGGTGTTGCCGGCGGCGAACTGCAGCACCGGGGTGTGTAGGTGCCCGCCAGGAATGTTCAGCCCCATCGCGTCGCGCAGCAGCGTAGCCCGGTACGCAATCTCGTTGGACAGGTAATCCCCGCCACCGCCTTCGCGCGCGACCGAGCCAAGGGTTGGCCCGGCCGGGCTCATCACCGGGTCGGCCTCCCCGGCCGGGATCTCGACCACGGACGTGTTGTCGAATACCGGGAACGGGCCCGTGTCCGCCGCGACGATGTCGGCGTAGGGCAGCGTGGTCGGCACGAATTCCGGCGCAGGATTGACGGTCGGCACGCCCTCGGGGATAGGGATCACCCCGATGGACGACACGTTGTCGTTGTCCGGGAAACCTCCGCGCCATCGTCCGTTGAACCGCTCAACGTCGAACCGGCCGGGGC
>JANOQU010000389.1:0-2167 GCA_031422355.1 Actinomycetes bacterium | reverse complement strand
TACATCGAGCGACTCCACCTCGACTCGTCGCTCGGTGCTGTCCGCGGCGTGTTCGTCGCCCAAGTCGTCAAGCCGCAGGCAAGAGTGCTGGCCGAGGCCCGCGGATTCACCTGGGTCGAAGTGGACTACGACGCCCTGCGTGGCCTGCACCCAGGCGACCTCCGGCTGTTCTAACCTCGTCACGATGCAACAGGTTCACGGACAGATCCAGCACTACGACTGGGGTGATCCAACGGCGATTCCCCATCTGCTCGGACTCGTTCCCGACGGTCGGCCGTGCGCTGAACTGTGGTTCGGAACTCACGCCGGCGCACCCTCAACCCTTGCCGATGGTCGCGCCCTCGAAGCAGTTGTCGGGCCGCTTCCCTACCTGCTCAAAATTCTCTCGGCCGCCAAGCCGCTCTCGATTCAAGTACATCCGTCGAGTACGCAGGCTCAGCTCGGATTCGAGCGCGAGGACGCAGCCGGAATCCCACTGAACGCGCCGCATCGGACATATCGCGATCCGTTCCACAAGCCCGAAATTCTGGTCGCCTTGACCCCATTCGAAGCACTGTGTGGGATCGCGCCGCTCGACCGAACGGACCAGTTGCTCGCCGAGTTGGGCCCTGCCGCAGCCGACATCCGCAGCCTTCTGAGCCACGGCGGCATCGACGCCGTGATCGCACTCCTGCTCCATGATCGACCCTCGCTCGGCCCGTTGCTCGACGCCGCCGCCCATCACCGTGATCCGCGCTGTGGATGGCTGAGCAGGCTGAGTCAACTGTTCCCCGGTGACCCGTCAGCAGCGCTGGCGTTACTGCTCAACTACGTGCAATTGTCGCCTGGTGAAGCGATCTTCCTCGGTGCTGGCAACATCCACGCCTACCTGGAGGGCACGGGTGTCGAGGTGATGGCGAACTCCGACAATGTGGTGCGCGCCGGACTCACGTCCAAGCATGTCGACGCCGACGAGGTACTGCGGGTCTTGGACCGAACCCCGACCGATGATCCAGTCGTCACGGCCGCGGCGACGTCGGACGGCGGACACAGATTCGACGTACCCGTCCACGACTTCCGGGTGACCGTCTACGAAATCGACGGCAGCGTCAGCTTCATCGCCGATGGCCCAGAACTGTTGTTGTGCACCGAGGGCGAAATGGTCGAAGTGTCCCAGGGCGAATGCATCCTGGCGACTCATGGCGAAGCCGTGGAACTGGTCGGCATGGGAACGGTGTACCGCATCGGCGGCGACCCCTGGATCGCCGACAACGACTGAGCAATCGACGCCGCCGGACGCGCTGGCGGCATCAGTGACCGACAATTCACTCCTGTTCGGGAGCGATCAGTCGGACAGAGGGGTTCGCGCGACGCGCTGGCGGCGGCGGAGTACGGCTACGACTCCACTTTCTTGCGGATCTGGACGATGCGCTCGTCGGCGTGGTTGGCATCGTCGCCCTTGTCGTCGAGCAACTTTGCTCGGTCCTTGGCGGCTTCTCGCTCAGCCTTGGCGGTGTCGACGCGCGCGATGGCAGCTTCGGTGCCGTGTTCGTGGATGAACTCTGCCCATTCCACGAGCGCTTCGACCATCTCGTTCTCGGGAACGACGGCGACGTTGCGACCCTTGACGAACAGGTGACCGCGTTTGTTTCCGGCAGCAATGCCGATATCGGCCTCGCGGGCCTCACCCGGCCCGTTGACGACGCAGCCCATCACCGCGACCTGAAGCGGAATCTTGCGATCGCCGAATGCCTCCATCGCCCGTTTGGCGACGTCGATCACGTCGATCTCAGCTCTGCCGCAACTCGGGCAGGCAATCAGGTCCACGTTCTTGCGCTCGCGCAGGCCGAGTGACTCCAGCAGTTGCCGACCGGCGCGTGCCTCCTCGACCGGGTCAGCGGTGAGGCTATAGCGGATGGTGTCGCCGATGCCCTCCATCAGCAGCGTCGCGATCCCGGCGGTTGCCTTCAACAGACCAGCGGGCGGGGGCCCGGCTTCGGTGACACCGAGATGCAACGGAATGTCGGTGACGTCGCTGAGTTGGCGGTACGCCTCCACCATCAGCCGAACACTGGACGCTTTGACGCTGATCTTGACGAGATCGAAATCGACCTCCTGGAAGTACCGCAGCTCCTGCAACGCAGATTCGACCATTGCCTCCGGCTTGATCCCGCCCCACTTCTCATAG
>JANOQU010000388.1:0-6221 GCA_031422355.1 Actinomycetes bacterium | reverse complement strand
TGCGGCCAGCGACGGTGTGGGCGAGAGCAACGTCGTCCGGGGTGTAACGACGTGACGAGTTGGACATCACGAATTGGATCGCGCCGAGGATGTAACCGTGCTTGATCAGCGGGACGGCGATCGACGAACGGAGGGCGAGTTGTTCGATGATTGCGCGCTCTTCGTCTGTGGCGTCGAGCGATGTCATGACATCTTCGGTGATGTCCGGGTAGAACTCTGTCTGCCCAGTCCGGATTACACGCGCAACCCCCTTGTCCGCGGACGGGTCGTAGGGAAACTTCGCCTGCAACTCCTTTGCGTAGGCGACCATGTCGGGGTCGACATGAGCGATCTCAACATCCGGTATGAGTGCTGTCCGCGACGGTAGGACGTGGATCGAGCACCAATCGCCGAGCCGTGGAACGGTCGTTCTGGTGACCCTCTGCATCACGTCGTCGCGACTCGTCGATGTGTTCAATGCCTCGTTGATCACTGACAAGAATTCGAGGCGTTCGCGTTGTATGCGCTCTCGATCGTGCGCCTCCAACACTGCCGTCGCCAAGCGTTCGCGCTCGTGCATCTCGGCAACCTGTTCGCTGACATCGAGAACGCAGCCGACGGTGCCCGTGACGACCCCGAGATCATCGAGCGTCACCCCACCCGCGCCTGAAATCCAGTGGATGGTGCCGTCTGGCCACACGACCCTGTGCTCGGTTCGATACCGCGTCTTGGTCCGCACGGCTTCGTCGACGGTCGCGATGACTTGGGCCCGGTCATCGGGATGAAGCATCGAGACGTATGTGTCGTAGGTGCCATCGAAACCACCAGGCGAAAGGCCAAACAACGCCTCCAGCCGTTCGTCCCACAGGGTGACACCGGACGCGAGGTCCCACCTCCATGTGCCGAGTCCGCCAGCATCGAGGGCCGCCCGAAAGTGCTCCGTGACGTCGCGAGCGTGCTGCTCTTTGGCTCGCGTCGCGCCGACGTCTTCGGACGCACCGACGATCGCGATCACTGTGCCCGACGCATCGAACACCGGTTGGGTGTGCGTGAAAACCCGCAGGATCTCTCCGCTGCGACGCTTGACGAGCCGGTCCCCGCTCATCGCCGAGCCGTCCTTCACGTGGGCGAAGTCTGCTTCGTTCGCGACGAGAGCATCAGGCGGAGCAAGGAGCTCGATGATGGACCGTCCCAACGCCTCGGTCTCGTCCCACCCATACAGCATCTCGGCCTTGCGGTTCCACAGCACGACCCGGCCGGCACCATCGGTCACGATGACCGCACGTGGCAGCGCATCCAACACGTCGCTCTCACGGATCGCAAGCGCGGCGCGAGCTGCGTGGTGCTCTGCTCGCGGCGGAGGTTCGACCATGAAACGCGACTTTACGAGGGAATTGTCCAAGCGGCCAACACGGCATGTCCGATCGGCCTCCCCCAGAAGAGGTGCGCTCGCACGATCACGCCGTAGCGGGAGCGATCGTGCAAGCAGGTCAGCAGTGGCGAACGTCCCAGCACCATTGATGGTCGCCAAGTCGAGCGTCAGTTGCACCGACCATTCGTGACGGGAGCTTCGGACATCGTTCGCAGCAGTTCATCGAGTTCAGAGGAGTCCGTCGCGAAGCCCACGCCGTCGCGAGCGCGCGAATGCGCGTAGATGATGCCGACAACGTCACCTGTCGACGACAGGACCGCGCCACCGGAGTCACCGACGCGGATCTCGCCGAGTATCTCGAGGCCTCGTCGGTCGACGGTCTCCTCGACGTAGATGTCCTCAATGGTGACGACGAGTCGCTTGGTCACGTTCACGTCGTCAGAGGCCACTCCGCCGCCGCGGCTCCAGGTCAACACGGCACCGGCTCCCGGTACGCCTGGTGCCAGATCCAGAGCGGGGGCATCGAGGCCGGGCACAAAGAGCACAGCCAGATCGCGGTCCTTGTCGAACGCGCGCACCGTCGCTGGGTGCACGTCGCCCGAGTAATCGACGACCGAGATCGACGTCGCGCCGGCGATCGCATGGGCGACGGTCACGACCTGGCCCGGACTCACAATGACGACACCACTCGCCAATTGGGCGACGCTTCCGCATCCCTCGGCGACAATTCCGACTCCGGATTTAAGCGGTACTTGATCGGCCGGAGAGTTGTCCGACGCACACGCTGCCGAGAGAAGAGCGACCGCTGCGCACCGAGCAACGGTGCACACTCGTTGCCTCGCGCTCACTTACGCTCGAGCGTTCAGCAGGCGCCCATCGGCCGCGGCGCTCTGCAGGGCGAGGTCCAGCAGGAACTGCACGCGGGCGCCTTCGGTGAGATCGGGGGAACACTTCACCCCGTCGCGGACGGCGTCGACCCACTCGCCGATCATCGCCCCGGCACCGCGAAACACGTCGCGGTATGTGTCGTGTACTCGATCTCGACGAGCGGCTCCCCAGATCTCGTCGGGGATCGGCATCACCGCAGCGGGGCCGGGCTCGTTGGCCCGCACTCCCCGAACCTCTTGCACCGTTGACCAGTCGTTGTAGGCGTAGACCGTCCCATCGGAACCATGCAGGTCGAGGTGATGAGTCTGGTTGAAGTCGGTACCTTCCCAACACACCGCGCTCACCTGCAGGGTGCCGTACGCGCCGTTCTCGAATCTGACGGTGATCAGTGCTGAATCTTCGCTGCGGTCATAATCGGTTCCGTCGGGACGTGGCTCGCGATCGATGAAGCGTGAGGTGATGCATCCGATCTCGGCGACTTCGCCCATCAGCCAGCGGGCGACGTGCAGCCAATGGCTGCCGAGGTCGCCGAGCACTCCAGACCCAGCGAGTTCGGTGTCGAATCGCCAGCTGTATTCGCCGGCTCGCGCAAAGCCGGTGAAATAGCGCATGTTGAGATGGAACGGTCGGCCGACGAACCCGTCGTCGATGAGCCGCTTGACGTATTGGTTCGTCGGCATGTATCGATACGTGAACGGAACGAGTGTGATCGCTCCCTTCTCCGCTGCCAGCGTCGCCATGCGTTCCGCTGCGTCGACGGTGGTCGCGATCGGCTTCTCGCACAGAACGTGCAGCCCGCGGTCGAGCGCGGTCAGTGTGAGCGCTTCATGGCTGTCGTTGGACGTGGCGATGACGACCGCATCGAGCCGTTGGGGGTCGAGAAATTCGTCGCTGTTCGTGGACACCCACGGGATCGCCCACTGGTTCGCCAACGCCTGAGCAGTTGCAGCCGTGCGTCCGCACACGCCCGCCAGTTCGGCGTCGGGGTGAGCGCTCAAGGCGGGAAGGTACATCGAGTCGGCCCACCAACTCGTTCCAAGGACGCCAACTCGAACTGTCACAACGCAACCTCTCGCTCACTTGATGTTTCGGAATAGGGCCCGCTCGTTCGCCGTACGACGAGAGTTGGGGCGACAACATGATGCACTGCGGTCGTGCGGCCATCATCGAGGCGCTCCAGAATCAACTCGGTCGCGATTCGACCGAACTCTCCGCGTGGTTGATTGATCGTGGTCAGTGACAAATGGTGCATCGCTGCTAGACCAGTGTTGTCGTAGCCCACGAGAGCCATCTCTGACGGCACCTCGAGGCCGGCGTCCTCCACTCGGTCGAGCGCCCCAGCAGCACTGAGGTCGTTGGCGGCGAAGATCGCAGTCGGTCGCGGGTGCATTGTGAGTAGCTCGTCGGCAGCGTTGTATCCGCCGGCCTCGCTGAAGTCGCCACTCGCCGTGTTGATGTGGTCCTCCAGCCCGAACTCTCGCATCGAGTCTTCGTAGCCCTGTCGACGCTTGGCGGCGCCCGCGCCGGAACCACCGTCGATGTGGCTGATGCGGCGATGGCCGAGGCCCACGAGGTGTTCGATGACGAGGTGTGCGCCGACGAATTCGTCGCAGTTGACCGTGTCGATTTCAAGCGATGAAGCGGTGCGACCGATGGCCAATACGGCGGCCGACTTCGCGGCTCGTTCCATCTCTCCCTCGGTCACCACGGCTCCGGCGAGAATAAGCCCATCGACGCGAAACTGGAGAAACGTCTCGATCGCATCGGCTTCGCCCCGGCGCGAGTGCAGCCCGGTGCCGATCAGGATGCGGTAGTCGTTTGCCGCTGCGGTCGTCTGGATCCCATCGACGATCTCGGCGAAGAACGGATTGTGAAGGTCATTGACGACGATGCCGAGTGTGCGTGTTCGCCGGCTCGCAAGGTTGCGGGCCAGCACGTTTGGTCGGTATCCGAGTTCGTCTGCTGCCTTCAGGACGAGTGCCCGCCGCTTGTCGCTGACATTTGGGGCACCGCGCATCACGAGTGACACCAGAGCGGTGGACACGCCGGCGCTCTCGGCGACCTGTTGCATGGTTGGTTGGGTCATCGTCGAGTGAACTCCTCCCTGGTGCTGGCGAAGTGGGGTCTTGACATCGTGCTATGACAGGCGTCATACTAGAACACCAGGGATTAGAGCGCACTAATTATCTTTCATGGGGACGTGAGGGCGCTTTCAGACGACATGTTTCGAGGGGGACACGGGCAATGAGTGTGATGGATCGGCTCGCCGGTGCCCCCATTTCTTGGGGCGTGTGCGAAGTCCCGGGTTGGGGAATCGAGTTGGCACCGCGGCGAGTCCTCGGCGAGATGCGCGACCTCGGCCTGACGGCGACCGAGCTCGGCTCCGACGGCTACCTACCGACCGATCCGGCCAAGTTGAAGGACATGTGCGCCGAGTTCGGGATCACGATGATCGGTGGATTCGTCCCGCTCGTAGTGCACCAAGCCCACGAGTTCGATGCCACGATCGAGGCCGCTCGCCGCGCTGCTGCGCTGATGTCGAGCGCCGGCGGCACAATGTTCGTCACCTCTGCAGTCACCGATTGGGATTGGGGTCCGCGAACCTCGCTTTCTCGCGATGATTGGGAATTCGCCGCAAAAACCCTCTCTCGGCTCGACGAAGTCGTCGGAGAGTACGGCATGACCCAGGCGATTCATCCGCATCTGCGCACGGTCTTGGAGACCCGCTCTGACTTCGAAGCGCTGCTCGAGGTTTCTGACGTCGGCTGGACTCTCGACACAGGGCACCTGCAGATCGGGGGGATGAACCCGCTGGAGTTCATCGACATCGCCTTCGACCGGATCCGTCACGTCCATCTCAAAGACGTCGTCATGGATCGCGCCGCTCCGGTGTTCGCCGGCGATCAATCGATCATGGAAGGGGTGCAGGCCGGCATGTTCTGCAACCTCGGCTGCGGTGACGTACCGATCGCGGAGGTCGTCACCACTCTTGAAGCTCGCGGGTACGACCGGTGGTACGTACTCGAACAAGACGCCGCCATCACGTCGGGGGAACCCGACGTCGGTGCTGGCCCAATTCTCGATGTTCAAGCGAGCATCGAGTTCCTCAGGGGGATCGAGGCGCCCGCCTCGACTGACGGGGAAATCAACAATTGACAAGGGGAGAAATATGATCCGTTCCAAGAAGTGGCTGGCGCTCGTGCCTGCCATTGCACTCGTCTTTGCGTCGTGCAGCAGTGATAGCGACGACGGTGCAGCCAACACCAGCGCCGCTTCCGTCGCTGAAGTTGCTGAATCAGCAGCCGAAAGCGCCGAATCGGTCGCCGAAAGCGCCGAATCAGTCGCCGAAAGCGCCGAGACGGTTGCGGCAGGGGCCGACACGACGGCCGCAGAACCTGTCGACCAGACCCAAGCCAGCGACCTCACGTTCCACATGATCACCCACTCCGACGACGGCCCCTTCTGGTCGGTCGTCAAGCGTGGTGCAGATCAGGCTGCGGAGGACCTCGGCGTCACGCTCGTCTGGAAGCCGGGCAACAACGACGCTCAGGTGATGGTCCAAGACATCGAAGCCGCTGTCGCCGAAGGTACCAACGGCATCGCTGCGTCGCTGCCCGATCCCGACGCACTCGTCGGTCCGCTGCAAGCGGCCGTCGAGTCAGGCATCCCGGTCATCACGCTCAACTCGGGCTCCAACGATTACCAGTCGATCGGCGCGCTGACGCATGTCGGTCAGACCGAGAACATCGCCGGCAACGGCGCGGGTGAGCGGTTCAACGCAGCTGGCGCCACCAAGGTGCTGTGTGCCCAACAGGAGCAGGGCAACGTCGGCCTCACCGAGCGTTGTGCTGGCCTCGAGGAGACGTTCGAGGGTGAAGTCATCACTGAGTTCGTTGGTCTCGATGCCGATACGACTGAGCAGCAGAACACCATCAACGCTGCACTCGCTGCCGATCCCGACATCGATGGCATTCTCGGCGTC
>JANOQU010000387.1:0-2030 GCA_031422355.1 Actinomycetes bacterium | reverse complement strand
GCTTCATCATCGGCAACAGGCTGTGGCCACCTGCGACGATGCGCGCTTCGCTTCCGAGCCGCTTCATCAACGCGATCGCATGGTCGACGCTTGTTGCCCGTTCGTATTCGAACGGTGCTGGTACCTGCATGACGGCCCCTTCGGTTGTATTCCCCACGCGCACTTTTGTCCGTTCGGCCCGCCGAGTCAACAAGGACTTCAGCAAATGGTTAACTTGCTCGTCAATGACGCCGACGCAGCTCCGTACATTCGCTACGATCGCCCGTCACGGCAGTTCCAAAGCGGCCGCAGCGGAACTCGGGGTGACCGAAGCTGCCGTGTCGGGCCACGTCGCGGCGCTACGCAAGGAACTCGGCGACGAACTGTTCCGCCGTGCCGGCGCTGGGCTCGGCTTCACGCCGGGCGGCCTGCGCCTCGCCTCACGCGCGGTTGAACTGCTCGGGTTGCAAGACCAAACAAGGCACGAGGTCCGAGCTGCCGCCGACGGACAACGAATTCTGCGGCTCGCGGTCTCGTCGCTGTTCGGAGAGTACTCAGCTCCAGGACTGATCGAGTCGTTCTGTACGAGAGCCGATGATCTCGAGGTCGAGATGAGCGTCTGCGCACCCGCCGACTTCGATCGGTTGCTGGCGGCGCGAGCCATCGATGTCGCGATCGGCCCGGCAACGCACCAACCGCGGGAAGGCATCGCGACCAAGGAGTTTCTCCGCTACCAGATCGTGGCAGTCGTGGGCGTGAAGCACCCGCTCGCCACGACTCACACAAAGAATCTCGCAGAACACACGTGGCTGCTCGGGCCGTCAGCGGTCGACCCGTCGAGCAGCGCGGCGCGGATGTTGCTGCACCTCGGCGTCCCCGAACACCATCAGCGGATCTTCCAGAACCATGCTGCGGCGATCGCCGAAGCGAGCGCCGGGCACGGCGTCGCGCTGTGCCCGATGCACATGCTGGCAGCCGAACTCGGTCATGGTCGTTTGGTGCGAGTTCAGTCGCCGGGGTCGATGATCGATGGCGTCTACGTGACCCACGTGCTCCGCCGAGAGGTGCCGAACCCCGTGGCGAACGAACTCGTGCGTTTCATCTCCACGCCGAGGGCGATCCAGGCGATGCTCACAGGGACCGGGGCCAACGTCAGCCGCTTTCGTCCCCGAGTGCACGTCACGTTGTGGAGTTGACGAAATCGAAACATCGAGAGCGTCACTGACCGCAGTGATTTTGTGGAGCTGAGGGGAATCGAACCCCTGACCCTCTCCATGCCATGGAGATGCTCTACCAACTGAGCTACAGCCCCGCAATCAGCCATGAAGATACCAGCGCGGCGATAGCGCCCCAACGTGACCAGCGAGAACCTCGGTGCCCGCCGGACCGCGTCTCTACATCGAGCGTCTGGATCGCAGTCGGCCACGCATCGGGCCGACGGCCAGCCGCATGACGACGGTGATCAAGACCGTCACCAGGATCGTGCGGGCTTCGAGCGGCAACCGAGCGAGAAATGGCGCAACAAAGATCGATGCGAACAGCGCGACCGGGTAGACCCAGAGAACGTCGGTCACGATCCGGCGCCAGAGCGGACGTCGCGGTTCGGCCCGGCGCGGCATGTCGAACCAGTCTTCGACGCCAACGGTGCGGTGCACGCGGGCGCTGGTGACGAACTGGTCGGCTTCGGCCAGCAGTGCTGCACGTTGGGGGGAACGCTCCCACAGCCGAAGCGCAAGCCCATCGACGAAGCGAAAGATCACTTGGTAGTCACCGCCATCGGGGCCCGGGCGCAAGACGCCTGCCCCGAGACTGCCCGGAAATGCCTTGGCCTTGGCGACCATTTGTTCGCTCCAGGCCTCGAACTCAATCTCACGACCAGGTTCAATCGATCGGGAAACGGTGACCGTGACCGGGGCGGGAGCGATCCGCGGAAGCCGTGCGGTGTCGTAGGGACCTGAGAGCAGGGTATTCATATCTTTAATAGACGATACGCCGCCCATCTCCAAATCAGATGGTGTCGCCCGTCACCCGGCCGGAACACGCCAGTCGAC
>JANOQU010000386.1:0-3894 GCA_031422355.1 Actinomycetes bacterium | reverse complement strand
GCCAACGACGGCGCCCTGACCGATGCTGAGATCCGCGACCAGGTCGACACGCTCATCGGTGCCGGCTACGACACCACGGCGTCCACGTTCGCATGGCTGTTGTGGAGCGCAGCACTCGAACCCGGCGTCTGGTCACGGCTGCGAGTGGAGGCCGACCGTGTACTCGGGCCATTCGACGGAGCACAGCGCCCACCCGACGCAGCCATGGTCAACGAACTCGAATACGCCCAGCGAGTCGTCCACGAATCGCTTCGACTCCACCCAGCCGGACTGATCGCGGCGCGAGTCGCTGCCGACAAGATTCGCATCGGCGACCATCACATTAAGAAAGGGACCTTGATCACGTGGTCGCCCTACCTGGCCGGCCGCGATCCGAGCACATGGACCAATCCCGCAACGTTCGACCCTGACCGATATTTGAATCTCACCACCGACCAGAAGTCGGCGACGGATCGGGGTTGGATTCCGTTCGGGCGAGGGCCTCACATGTGCATCGGCTTCTCCCTCGCCCAACTGGAACTCACCGTGATGATCGCACGCTTCGCTCAGCGCCTCGATCTGGACCCAACCGCGACCCACGTTCCCAAGCCCGTCGGTATGGTCGTCAACCGACCAGTCGGTGGCGCCCCGTTCCGCATCCGCCCACGCTGAGTTCCAGGTGTGTAGTTGTACTCCTAGGAGTACAACTTCTCGAACCCAGGGCGAGAAGAAATGTGCGGCGAGGACCGCTAGCGCGATCGTTCGAGACGGATGGGGATGGCCTTGGCGGCGGGGGTCTGGGCGTCGGCGCCGTGGTGGTCGAGCGGAATGAGAACGTTGGTCTCGGGGTAATACGCAGCCGCGCAGCCGACGGGAGTTGGATAGGCCACGACGCGGTAGCCAGGGGCTCGCCGTTCGGGTCCCGCGAGGGCGCTGACAATGTCCACCCTGTCACCGTCGGCGTAGCCGAGCCGGCTGATGTCGGCCGGGTTGAGCATGATGACATGGCGATCACCGGAGATACCGCGGTAACGGTCGTGGTGCCCGTAGATGGTGGTGTTGTATTGATCGTGCGAGCGCAGTGTCTGCAGGAGCAACTCATCAGCGGCGCTCTTCCTGGGAGCGACGTGCGTCACCGTGAAGTGAGCCTTGCCCTCACTGGTCGGAAACTCGCGCGAGTCGCGAGGAGGATGCGGCAGAACGAAACCGCCCGGCACACGGACGCGTCGGTTGAAATCCTCGAAATCGGGAATCACGGCAGCGATGTGATCGCGGACGCGGTCGTTGTCGACGCGCATCGCGGCCCAGTCGATACGCAGATCCGGATCCAACAGAGCGGCGGCGAGGTCGCACACGATGGCCACTTCGCTGCGCAGCCGAGATGAGGGAGGGTCGAGCACTCCGGTCGATCCGTGGACCACGCCCATCGAATCCTCGACGGTCACGAACTGTGGGCCATCGGCGCTGAGATCCATATCGGTTCGACCGAGCGTGGGAAGAATGATCGCAGTGTCACCGCAGACGAGGTGAGACCGGTTCAGCTTGGTCGAGATCTGGACGGTGAGTTGGGCGCCGGTCAGTGCCTGCTCGGTCAGGTCCGTATCGGGCGTTGCTCGAACAAAGTTGCCGCCGAGACCGATCATGATCCGGGCGATGCCGTTCGACAGCGCTCGAACTGCGTCGAGCGTGTCCAGACCATGGTGCCGCGGCGAGGTGATCCCGAACTCGGCGTCGAGTGCGTCGAGCAGCGCTTCCTCCGGTTGTTCGAAAATTCCCATCGTGCGGTCACCCTGCACATTGCTATGCCCCCGGATCGGGCTCAATCCTGCTCCGGGTCGCCCGATGTGTCCACCGAGCAGGGCGAGGTTGGTCATCTCGTCGATGGTGGCTACCGCATCGAGATGTTGGGTGATGCCCATTGCCCAGCAGATGATCAATCGACGAGCGCCGGCGATCATCGCGAATGCGTCGTCGACTGCCGTCGCTGTGAGCCCGGTAGCGGCGAGCAGTGTTGGCTCATCGAGGCCGTCGAGGTGACACTTCAAATCTTCGAAGCCGGTCGTGTGCTCAGCGATGAAGGCATCGTCGACGAACGCCGACCGAGCTGTTCGGTCGGAAAGCAAGCGGCGATTCCACAACTGGAACAGCGCCTGATCGCCGCCGAGGCGGATGGGGAGATGGATGTCGGCAATCTCGGTTCCGTGTCCGACCAGCCCACGCACGGTTTGCGGATTCTTGTAGCGAATGAGTCCGGCTTCGGGCAGGGGGTTGATCGCGATGATGCGAGCCCCAGCACGCTTGGCCTGTTCCAGAGTGGTCAGCATTCTTGGATGGTTGCTACCGGGGTTCTGGCCGACGACCACGATCACGTCGGCAATCTCGAAGTCGGACATCTGAACAGAGCCCTTCCCGATCCCGATCGATCGACCGAGCGCGAAGCTGGTCGGCTCGTGGCACATGTTCGAGCAATCGGGTAGGTTGTTCGTTCCGAAGCTTCGAGCCAACAGTTGGTAGAGAAACGCAGCCTCGTTTCCCGTGCGACCCGACGTGTAGAAGATCGCTTGATCGGGGCTGTCCAACGCCCGGAGTTGCGTCGCGATCTCGGCGAATGCTTCTGCCCATCCGATCGGTTGGTAGTGGGTACCGCCCGGGTGTTTGATCATCGGCGAGGTCAACCGACCGGCTTTACCGAGCCAGAAGTCGGAACGTTCGAGAAGATCGGCCAGTGAGTGTCGGGCAAAGAATGCATCGTCGATCCGCGCCGTGGTGGCTTCCTCGGCAACAGCCTTCGCGCCGCTCTCGCAGAACTCGATGCGATGCCGCTCACCGGGCGGCGGTTCGGGCCATGCGCAGCCGGGACAATCGAACCCATCGGGCTGGTTGATCACGCGCAGCGCAGAGATCGTCCGTCTCGGCCCCATCGCGGGCAGGGTCCGACTGACCGAGCCGACGATTGCCGGCAAGCCGGTGGACCACCGCTGCGGCGGGCGAATCTTGTCGTTCGGAACGTTCGGCTCGGTGCTCACTCTCGCTGGTAAAAGCGCTGGCCGGCCGCAGCGATGAAGTCCGCACCGAGGTCGACCACGCCTTCATCAGGCTTGACGCGTGCTGCATCGAGCAAGGCCTTTGCTCCGGCGGTGTGTCCGATCGCTTTCAGGTGTGCGAAGGCGTCGGCGACGAACTGGACAGCAACGGCATCCGCGGCGAGCGTCGCGGCGCCTGCTTCCGTGACGACGATGGCGATGGCGTCACACGTGACGGAAGGAGTGCCGGCGAGTTGACCGTCCGCGTCCATCGTCTTCGGCGTTGTGGCGACGTTCAGCAGTCTCGGCGCGATCAGCACTGGCGTCGCTCCAGCTGCGCGCACTGCGGCGGCGACCTTGGTGATGGTCGCCGATGGTGAGCCGTCGGTGAACAAAATTCCGACCTTTCGGCCAGTGAGGATCGGCTTTGCCTTGTTCACAATGGACAGCGACGGCGAAAGATCGAGGTCGAGTGGTTCGCGTGCGGCAGCGGAGGCCTCCGGCAACGGGCAACCGAGGCCAGCTGCGACCTGTTCAGCCAGACCGGAGTCGACGTTGCCGAGGTTGGCCACGACGCGGGTCCGGATGTGCGCGAGGGTCACCTTCGACAGTTCGAACACGAGGGCAGACACCATATGCGCCTGCTCGACCGGCGTCTGGCTGCGGAAGAACATCCGAGCCTGGCTGTAGTGATCGGCGAACGTCTCGGAACGGACGCGCACCTTGGGCCCGTCGATCGGCTCCGGAAACGTCGAGAAACCCGCCGCTGAAGGACGCGGGCCAGGGTCCTGCGCTGCGAGGTCGAGGCTGTTCGGCTCATAGTTGGCGCGACCCGTCGGGACAAGTGTCTGCATGAGGCCGTCACGTTGGAAGTTGGCGAACGGGCACTTCG
>JANOQU010000385.1:0-2425 GCA_031422355.1 Actinomycetes bacterium | reverse complement strand
TCACCGCGGGCGATGGCGACCAGCGCCTGGCCTTGGCGGAAGCCAGCGGAGAAGCCGGGAGCATTCATCTGGTCGACCCGTGGGATCATCTCGACGATATGAAATTCGGCCCGATCGAGGTCGATTCGCATGAAGATCCACATCGGGAACAGTTCACCCCCGACGATGGGCGTGCTGATCGCGTGGTCATTGAGTGCCCGGCCGATATCCGGTGACGAATGCAGGGCCCAGCCCGCGATCATCCGCACCTGATTCAGCCGGTACTGGTCGCAGTCGTCGCACAGCGCCCCATAGTCAGCGGCCGGGTCGGTGCCGGGTGGTGCGAACATCGAGTGCGCAAACAGCAACGCCCATCGAAGCTCCAGGCCCGGCGGCGAGCACGGGTCGACGCCTGCGAGCGCTCGCGGTACCAGCGCAAGGAACTCCGGACTCATTCCGAAACCGCTTGCGTTGCTTCCTGTCGCAACTGCCTCGGCGAACAGTTCCGGATCGCCGATGGATTCGGCCAACCGCGCCGCCTCGACAAAGCTCTTGGTCGTCAGGTCACGGCCATCCTTTCCGACCCACGCAGACCTTGCAACGATCATGTGCAGCCGAACTCGGCTCCGGTCGTCCAGCCCGACATCGTCGGCATCGGAGAGCGCCCGCAACGCAAGGTCGAATACAGCGGCTGATATGTCCGTGGTCATCTCGATGATCATCTCGACTGCCCGAGGAAAGCCACCGACTGCACTTGCGTCGAGGTAATGGCCGGCGATTCGTAGCGACATCGCGCCAATCGGCGAGCTGTGCTGGCGGTCCAGTGCCTGCGCGGTACGAAGGTGCAAACGTCCGCGGCGCAGGGTTGACAACTCTTCGAGAACGGTCTGGCGAACGAGCGCGTGGACGAACCGGAACCGGCCGCTGGCGCCAGGCTCGGCTCGGATCAGGCCGGCTGCCTCCGCTGCATCGAACGCGTCGGCAATGCGATCGATGTCGGCATCGAGGACCGCGCACGACAACGACACGAGGAACTCGCGTCCCTGCACCGCCGCTGCAGCCAAGACCTCGTCGACACCGTCGGGGAGTCGTTCGAGTCGGCGTCCGACCACTTCGCGAACGCCCTGGGGGAGTCCAAGTCGATCACGTTCGATGGTCACCCGCCAGTTGCCGTCGTCCAGCACGAGCGCCCCGGTTTCGACCAGATGCTCGATCACCTGGCCGATGAAGAACGCATTGCCCTCGGTCTCGCGGTGAATATCTTCGGCTAGTTGATCGGTGACCGCGTCTGGCAGACCGGGCGCGCGTGCCGCCACCAACGCGCGGGTGTCATCGACGCCGAGACCGTGCAAATCGATGCGCAGGGGCGGGCTGCTCCGACGCAGGTCGGCCAGCCATCCGGCGAGGGGATGAGAGCGATCCAGATCGGTGTCGCGATACGCGCCGATCAACAGCACCGCAGATTCGCCAAGTGCTGGTACGACACTGCGAAGCACCTGCAACGCCGGAGCAGCGGCCCAATGGAGGTCGTCGATGACCCACACCACGGGGCCGGATTCGGCGACCACCCGCAGCCACTCGGCGACCGCCTCGCCAACCGTTGTCGAATCCAATTCGACGGCGCGGCTCACCGACTCGACGGGTGGCTCGACGCCGGGTACGACCGCAGCCAGCACCCCTCGCACAGGCATCGGCGGCCCGTGGTGATCGGCCAACTCGCGCAGACCTGCGAACAGCGCGCGCCACGTCTGATCACCGTCTTGTTCATACGCAGATCCGAGAAGGATCGCTCCATTGCGGGCGAGGTCGGCCGCGAATTCGGTCAGCAAGCGAGTCTTGCCGACACCCGGTTCACCACTCACAAACACGAGATGGCGCTGTCGCGAGTCGGCGAACGCGCCCCGCAGCTGTTCTGTGGCGGCTCGGCGTCCGGTAAAAGGCAGATCGTCTGCGTGAGGACGCATGAACGAGGGCATCGAGACGTTCGAGGCTGCGTTGGGCGACCACTCGATCTCGCTCGTCTGAACGGGATCGGGAAGCCCCTTCAAGATCCGTTCCCCAACCGACCGGGCGATGTGCTCGCTGCGGCGGGCGAGATGGACCACGGAGTCCGTCACCAGGATTTGCGACGGGTCAGCAGCAGCACACAATCGAGCAGCCTCCACCACCGGAACACCGAACCAGTCGTCGCTCTCGTTGGTGGCCTCACCGATGGAGACCCCGACCCGGATCCGAAGGTCGGTCACACCGGTAGCGCGGGCGACTGATGCTGCAGCCCGTTGCAGTGCCACGGCGCCATCGATGCTGGTCGAGGCGGTCGGGAACGTGACCATCAGGCCATCGCCCATATCCTTCACGACGACGCCACCGATCGCGGCGACCGCCTCTTCGCTCGCGACTCGGAGCCGGCGTCGAACTTCGTTGGCTCGCAAGTCACCCAGCGTCG
>JANOQU010000384.1:0-5494 GCA_031422355.1 Actinomycetes bacterium | reverse complement strand
GAGCGTAAAGACGTCGGGGGCGATCTCTTCGCAGAGACCGTCGCCGGTGCACAAGTCCTGATCAATCCAGACCTTCATGATGTATTTGTCTCCTTCGGAGGCTGTGTTCTGTAGCTGTGTTCGGGAGGCTGTGAAGGCTTTACGAAACGAGGTTCACTGTACACGGCGGCCATTGCGAAAGTGATCTTTGACCACGACCTGCCGGGTGTCACATCGCATTGCGGGCGACCGGTGTAGGTTCGTGATCGGAGGTGCAATCGTGACCGAACCAACATCTGGACCAGCGGGCGAATCAGCGGCAGGATCAGCCGCCGAATCGGCGGACGAGACGACACAGGTGATGCGCGCCCAGTTGATCGTGCTCGAGGACGAGATCACCCACCTGCGCCACAAATTAGTCGACGCTCCCAAACGGGTGCGCGCCCTTGAAGAACGGCTGCTCGAGACCAAGGGCCAGTTGGCCCATCTGACATCGCAGAACGAGCGGCTGAGCTACACCCTTCGGGAGGCTCGCGACCACATCGCATCGCTGCGCGAGGAGGTCGACAAGCTCACCCAGCCGCCGTCGGCGTACGGGGCAGTCGTTGGCAAGAACGACGACGGCACCGTGGACGTGTTGTCGAGCGGCCGCAAGATGCGGGTCAGTCTGCACCCCGACATCGATCACGAGTCCCTCCAACGCGGAGCGGAAGTGGTCTTGAATGACAGCTTCAACGTCGTGATGGCCAGGATGCCCGACATCACTGGCGAGGTCGTCACGATCAAAGAGGTCATGGACGACGGCATTCGTGCCCTCGTCGTGGGCCGAGCGGACGAAGAGCGAATTTGCGAACTCGCCGACGCGATGCGCGGCATCCATCTGCGCTCGGGTGATTCGATGCGGATGGACTCGCGCACCGGGATGCTGCTCGAGAAGTTGGCTCGACCCGAAGTAGAGGACCTACTCCTCGAAGAGGTTCCGGACATCTCATATGCAGATATCGGTGGCCTCGACGACCAGATCGAACAGATCGCGGACGCTGTCGAGTTGCCGTTCCTGTACCAAGAGCTTTTCGCCGAGCATCGCCTCCCGGCACCGAAGGGCATTCTGCTCTACGGTCCTCCCGGATGCGGCAAGACACTCATCGCAAAGGCCGTGGCCAACAGCCTGGCTCAGAAGGTTGCGCTGTCGACCGGTGGCGAGAAGGGCCGCAGTTACTTCATCAACATCAAGGGCCCGGAGCTGCTCAACAAGTACGTCGGCGAGACCGAACGTCAGATTCGGCTGGTCTTTCAACGGGCACGCGAAAAGAGTGAGGAGGGCTGGCCGGTCATCGTCTTCTTCGACGAGATGGACAGCATGTTCCGAACTCGAGGTTCGGGGATAAGTAGCGACATGGAGAGCACCATCGTGCCTCAGTTATTGGCTGAGATCGACGGTGTCGAAGGTCTGCGCAACGTCATCGTGATCGGTGCCACCAACCGCGAGGACCTGATCGACCCGGCAATCCTGCGTCCGGGGCGGCTGGACGTGAAGATTAAGATCGAGCGTCCGAACCAGGCCGCCGCAGCACAGATCTTTGCCCAGTACCTCACTGACGAGATTCCGATCGCGCCAGGTGAGATCGTGCCGGAAATGATCGAACGCACGGTCACGGAGATGTATCGCGACGACGAAGCGAACCGGTTCCTCGAAGTCACCTACCAAAACGGTGACAAGGAGATCCTCTACTACAAGGACTTCTCGTCCGGCGCGATGATCGAGAACATCGTCAGGCGGGCCAAGAAGTTGGCGATCAAGCGACTGATTGCCGGTGGCGTCAAGGGCGTGAGTACCCAGGACATGCTCGATTCGATCAGGCAGGAGTACAAAGAACACGAGGACCTGCCGAACACCACCAACCCCGACGACTGGGCCAAGATCAGCGGCAAGAAGGGCGAGCGAATCGTCTTCATCCGAACCCTGGTCAACGAGGGCAAGGCCGCCGCGGCGGCACTCGAAGGGGGCCGCGCCATCGAACGCGTGACCACCGGTCAATACCTGTAGCAACAGATAGGGTCACCAGCATGGCGATCGCCAAGGTGTGCGGTATCGAGACTGAATACGGCATCGTGGTTCGGGGCGCGGAATCGAACCCTGTCGTGGCGTCCAGCGTGCTCATCAATGCCTATGTCAGTGGCGTGTTGCGCAAGGTGGGTTGGGACTTCGAGGACGAACACCCAGCGAACGATGCGCGTGGTTTCACCTACGAGGATGTCTTCTCGCCAGAGATCGAGACGCAACTCGTGAACGCGGTGTTGACCAACGGCGCCCGCTACTACGTCGATCATGCGCACCCCGAGATCTCGACGCCGGAATGTATCAACGCGCTCGACGTCGTGCGTTGGGACCGCGCTGCGGAAGAAATCGTGCGCGCAAGCATGGAACGGGCCAAGCGACTACTCAATGACGGCAGTGAGATCGTCACCTACAAGAACAATTCCGATGGCAAGGGCAACAGCTACGGCTGTCACGAGAACTACCTGATGGACCGGGCGACTCCGTTCGGCCGGATCGTCAGCCAGATCACGCCGCACTTCGTCACTCGCCAGGTGTTCTGCGGTGCCGGCAAGGTTGGCAGCGAGTTCGCCAATACTCCGTCGAAGTCGGTGCCGTTCCAACTCAGCCAGCGTGCTGACTTTTTCGAAGAGGAAGTTGGCCTCGAGACCACGCTCAAGCGGCCGATCGTCAACACCCGCGACGAACCGCACTGCGACCCGCAGAAGTACCGGCGACTGCACGTGATCGTCGGTGATGCGAACATGGCCGAGATGTCGACGTACCTCAAGGTCGGCACGACGTCGATCCTGCTGGCGATGATCGAAGACGACGCCATCGGCACTGACCTTGCGCTCGCCAATCCTGTGACCGCGATTCGTCAAGTCAGCCACGATCCAACGCTGGTCAAGACGGTGTTGCTCCGTGACGGTCGGCGAGTCACTGCTCTGGAGTTGCAATGGTCTCTCCTGGAGCGGGCCAAGAAGTACGAGCGCAGCCATGGCTTGGTTCCGGTTGGCGAAGCCGTCGGAGCCGACGTTCTCGCCAAATGGGAGACGGTGCTGGAGGGTCTCGAATCCGACCGATCGACGGTTGCGCATTGGGTCGATTGGGTCGCCAAGCAGCGACTCGTCGAAGGCTTCGCTGCTCGCCATGACGTTGCCGATGGCGATGCTCGACTGAAGGCGTTGGATCTTCAGTACCACGATCTGCGGTCAGACAAGTGCCTGGCGCTGCGGATGAACCTGGCGACACTCGTCGACGATGCCGACGTACGGACAGCGATGACCGAACCGCCCACCACGACGCGGGCTTACTTCCGTGGACGATGTCTGCAGAAGTGGCCGGCCGACATTGTCGCGGCGAACTGGGATTCTTTGGTTTTCGACGTCGGTCGAGACCCGCTCCGACGAGTCCCGATGATGGAGCCGCTGCGCGGCACCGCGGACCACGTCGGTCGTTTGATCGACGAATGCGACACGGCCGCCGAACTCTTGAGCCGGTTGGGCTCCTAGGCTGGCCGATATGACGATCCGAACGAGTGGAGAGGTCTCGACACATGGCTGAGCGCACCCAGAAGCAGAAGCCGGCACCCAGCCGCACCGAGGAGACCGTGACCGAGGGCGCGCCTGTCGCACCACAGGGCGAGAAGCTCAAAGCCGAACTCGATGATCTCCTCGACGAGATCGACGAGGTCCTCGAGACCAATGCTGAGGACTTCGTCAAGAGCTACGTGCAAAAGGGCGGAGAGTAGAGCGATGGCGATGCCGTTTTTCGTCCCCGGCGATGATCCAGGGGCGAACTTTCCCGAGTTGCTCCGCCGCGTCGGAATGCAACCGATCGCGCCGACGGCGAGCGTCGACCTCGGCGTACCGCACGCAACAACCTGCATCGCCTTGCGCTACGACGACGGCGTCGTCATGGCCGGTGATCGGCGGGCGACTTCTGGCAACTTGATCAGCCACCGGAGTATGGAAAAGGTCGTTCAGGCGGACAAGTTCAGCGGTGTCGCGATCGCCGGTGCCGCCGGACCTGCAATGGAGATGATCAAGCTGTTCCAGTTGCAACTCGAACACTACGAAAAGGTGGAGGGCACGTTCCTCAGCCTCGAGGGCAAGGCCAACCAGTTGTCGATGATGGTTCGTGGCAACCTTCCAGCCGCGATGCAAGGCATGGTCGTCGTCCCGATCTTCGCTGGCTATGACCATCGTCGACATACCGGCCGGCTGTGGGCGTACGACGTCACTGGCGGACGCTACGAGGAACAGGAGTACGTGGCCACTGGGTCCGGCAGCTTGCATGCCGGCACGGTTGTGAAGTTGGGCCACCGGCCTCAGCTGAACCGCGACGAAGCGCTCGCCCTTGCGTGCCGCGCTCTGTGGGAAGCATCCGACGCCGATTCGGCCACCGGCGGACCCGACGCTCTGCGCGGCATCTATCCGGTCGTCGCGACGATCACCTCCGAAGGCTGGCAACGTGTCGACGACGACGACCTTGCACAGCGCTACGTCGCCCTCGCCGCGGAGATGAGGAGTCGCGCATGAGCATGCCGTTCTATGTCGCACCGGAACAGGTGATGAAGGATCGCGCCGACTACGCCCGTAAGGGCATCGCCCGCGGTCGGGCAATGGTCGCGCTCCGCTTCGCGGACGGGATTGCGCTTGTCGCCGAGAACCCGTCGAACACGCTGCGCAAGATCAGTGAGATCTATGACCGGATCGCATTCGCTGGCGTGGGCAAGTACAACGAGTTCGACCAACTCCGCGTCGCAGGTGTGCGCGCGGCCGACCTCAAGGGCTATCAGTACAGCCGCGACGACGTCGACGCGCGCAGCCTGGCGAACAACTACGCCCAGATGCTCGGCCAAATCTTCACCCATGAAATGAAGCCGATGGAGGTCGAGATTCTGGTTGCGGAGGTCTCGCGCGACACAGCGCACGACCAGCTGTTCCATATTCTGTATGACGGCACCGTGATGGACGAGCGCCGATTCAGCGTGCTCGGTGGCGACGCAGAATCAATCTCGGCCCGGCTGCACGATTCGTTTGCGGAAGGTCTCGATCTGGCGTCGGCTGTGCGCGCCGGTGTGGCCGCTCTCGCTGGACCGGACCGCGCCTTGACGGCGGACGACCTCGAAGTCGCCGTTCTCTCGCGCTTGAATGGCCGTCGCTGTTTCGCTCGGCTCGTCGACGCCGACGTGGCCTCGTTTCTGGCTGCAAGTGCGGCAAGCGACCCCGTCATCGACGCGCCAACGAAGGTGGAACCGCCTGACGCCACCGACAGCTGAGCGAGTTCGCCGTGGCTGCGTGGATCGATCTCAATAGCGACCTCGGCGAAGGCCGCGGACGATGGACGCTGGGCGATGACTCGGCAATGCTTGACAAGCCGCCGATGCTGATGTGGCTCGAGGCCGCGTTCTATACGATCTTCCGCGAATGGCGCATCGCCTTTTTGCTGCCGTCGCTGCTCGCGGCGCTG
>JANOQU010000383.1:0-7650 GCA_031422355.1 Actinomycetes bacterium | reverse complement strand
CGACGACGGCGAGCTTGCCGAGCACCTGTCGAATGTCGCCGACGCAGAAACCAGACTCGACGAGCCGACGATGCCGTTCGAGTTGCTGACCGCCGCTGCATTCGAGTGGTTCGCGGCGAGGTCCGTCGACGTCGCAGTGGTCGAGGTCGGCGTGCTGGGCCGCTTCGACGCAACGAATGTCGCGAACGGACGGGTCGCCGTTGTGACCAATATTGGATTCGACCACACCAACGGTGAGGGCGACTGGCAAGCCCGGATTGCTGAGGAAAAGGCTGGCATCGTCAAGCCCGGCGCGCATCTGATCCTCGGCCCGATCGACCGCCGGCTGCATCACGCGTTCGAGGACCAACGGCCGACAGAGACGTGGCGATTCGGCACGGAAATCGTGCTCACGGACGACCGGCCAACCAGCCTGGGACGACACTGCACCGTCAGCACACCGTGGCAGTCGTCTTCCCTCGACATCCCGTTGCACGGCGCGCACCAGAGCGTGAACGCCGCGCTGGCTATCGCTGCCGCAAGTGCGTTCGTCGGCCACGCGGTCGAGGATCGGTTGCTGCGTGTCGGCTTGGATGCGGTGCAGATGCCGGCGCGACTGGAGTTCTGCGATGTCGTCGGCGGAGTCACTGTCATCCTCGACGGCGCGCACAACCCCGATGCCGCAACTGCGCTCGCCCGGTCGCTGCGCGACGACATCGCCGGTACAGGCCGGCGAACGCTGATGATCGGCCTGCTTGCTGGCCGCGATCCAGCGACGATGCTCGCCGCGATCGATGCTGCGTCGTTCGACCGGGTGATCACGTGCACGCCGCCGACCGCACGTGCCAGGTCGGCCAACGACCTGCGCAACGCTGCAGAGGCCATGCAGTGCCCGGCCATCGCAATCGACGACGTCACCGATGCGCTTCGGCAAGCCATCGCCGACGCAAACAGTGGCGACCAGATCGTCGTCACCGGCTCGATCTACCTCGTCGCCGACGCCCGCGCCTGGCTGACGACGACCAACCCCAGCTGACGCCGCCCGCCTCACCGACGCCTGCGTCGGCCGCAGCTCGTGGGGGTTGTCACGCCCATGATCCCGACCTTCCCCGTATCACGGTGGTTCGCGGGATCATGGGCGCGTTCTCCACCACGAACCCGCGCCGGTCACGGCGGCGGCGGGCCACACTGACGGGCATGTCCCGGCTTGCTGACTTCCTCGCTCGCGACGCGTCGGTCGAGGGCGTGATCGAGGCGATGATCGATTGGTCCAACGACAACGGCCGGTCCCTCTATCCGCACCAGGAGTCCGCGATTCTGGAACTGCTCACCGGCAGCAACGTGATCCTCGCGACTCCGACCGGATCCGGGAAGTCGATGGTCGCATTGGCGGCTCACGCCAAGGCCCGCGTGATGGGCGGCCGAAGTTGGTACACCGCTCCGGTCAAGGCCCTGGTCAGTGAGAAGTTCTTCGACCTCTGCGAACAACTCGGACCAGAGCACGTCGGCATGATGACGGGCGATTCGTCATTCAACGCCGACGCTCCCGTGATGTGCTGCACGACCGAGATCCTGGCGTTCATGGCGTTACGCGACGGCGCTCTGACCGACGCCGACACGGTGGTGCTCGACGAATTCCACTACTACGCCGACCCTGATCGAGGCTGGGCGTGGCAGGTACCGCTGCTGGAGATGACGAAGGCAACGTTTCTGCTGCTGTCGGCAACGCTGGGTGACACCCGGTTCTTGGCCGACGATCTCACCAAGCGCAACGGCCGGCCAACTGTGGTCGTCAACGACGCGGTCCGGCCTGTGCCATTGCGTTACGAGTACCGCCCCGAGTTGTTGCATCACGTGATCGAGGAACTGATCGCAGCAGATGCGGCACCGCTCTATCTCGTCAACTTCACCCAGGCCGATGCGGTCGAGCAGGCCGGGAACCTGGCGTCAATCGCCAAGCTGGGCACCGAAGCCAAGGCCGTGGTTGCAGAGGAATTGGCCAAGATCACGATGCCCCCCGGCTTCGGCCGGGACCTCGCTCGGCTGCTTCGCAACGGCGTCGGCGTTCATCACGCCGGGATGTTGCCTCGTCATCGGCGACTGGTCGAACGGCTGACCCAGAAGGGCGTCCTGAAGGTGGTGTCGGGAACGGACACCTTGGGCGTCGGCGTCAACCTGCCGATTCGGACGGTGGTCTTCTCCCGGCTGTACAAATACGACGGCAGCGGCAGCCGGATGCTCAGCGCCCGCGAATTCCACCAGATTGCAGGTCGCGCCGGCAGGGCCGGCTACGACACCGAGGGGTTGGTCGTCGCCCTTTCGCCGGACCACGAAGCCGAGTATCTGAACCGGATGGCCAAGGCCGGAAATGACTCCAAGAAGCAGCGCAAGGCGACCAAGCCGGCACCGCCGAAGGGGTTCGTGCACTACGACGCGACCACGTTCGCAGCGCTTCAGATCGCGCCGCCCGAACGGCTGGAGTCCAGCTTCTCCGTCACCCCGGCGATGTTGCTGCACCTCCTCGACCGGCCCGCTGACACGTGGACGACGGCCAAACAACTGCTGCTCGACAATCATGAGCCGCGTGCTCGCCAGCGTCGTCACGTTCGCCGAGCGATCGGCCTCTACCGATCACTGCGGGCCAGCGGCGTCGTCGAGCAACTGGCCCAACCGCTCTCCGATGGTCGTCGGGTCCTCGTCGACAGATCGCTGCAGCAGGATTTCGCTCTGAATCAGCCGCTCGCGCCATTCCTGATCGACGTGTTGCCGATGCTGGACCGCGACGATGTCGGTCATCCATTTGCGGTGCTGGCTGCGGTCGAAAGCGTGCTCGATGATCCGCGTCAGGTGTTGTTCGCCCAACGCGAGAAGGCCAAGACCGACGCGATGACGGAAATGAAGGCTGCCGGCGTCGAGTACGAAGAGCGCATCGAACGGCTGGGGAAGGTGACCTGGCCCAAGCCGATGGCGGAGGAGTTGTACGAAGCGTTCGATCTGTGGCGACTGAGCCATCTGTGGATTGACGGGGCGAACATCTCACCGAAGGGCGTCGTGCGCGAGATGTGGGAGCAGGCAATGGACTTCCAATCGTATATCCGCCACTACGGGCTGAAGCGATCGGAGGGCACCCTGCTGCGCTACCTCAGCGATGCACTGCGAACGATCGATCGCACGATTCCAGAGGACAGCAAGACCGACGAGATCCGGGAGATCGCCGACTGGTTGGACGGCGTGATCCGCACGACCGACAGCAGCCTGATCGACGAATGGCAGGCGCTTCGTGACGTCGCCGACGGCACTCCTGCCGTGCTCGCTCTGGCCGCCGTTTCGCCAACGGACTTCGCTCCCAGCGACATCACTCGTCGGCCGGCGGCGTTGAAAGCGCTGATCCGCAATCGGGTGTTCCGTTGGGTCCAATTCGCTGCGTCGAAGTCGTGGACTGCACTGCAAGATGACCTGGCCGAAGCTGGCGAGACTCATGCCAGAGCAGACTCACTCGCCGAGCAGTTCGCCCCGTACTTCGCCGAGCACAATTCGATCGGCATCGACGCCGATGCTCGTGGTCCGCACCGGTTCCACCTGACCGAGAACGGGCGGATGTGGACGGTCCGTCAAACCCTGGCCGATCCTGAGGGCTTCGACGAATGGCAATGGAGCTTCATCTTCGATCTCGACGCGATCGTCACCCACGGCGAGCTACGCGTCCATCAGATCGGCCTTGAGCACGGCTGAGATTGCGGGGCCGACCGGCAGATCAGCTCTCTCCGTGGCGGTAGAAATCTGCATTCTCGGGGGCGAGTGGGGTGTTGCCGGCGATCAGGTCGGCGGCCTTCTCGGCCATCATCATCACGGGTGCGTAAATGTTGCCGTTGGTGACGTAGGGCATCGTCGATGCGTCGCAGACCCGGACACCCTCGATGCCGTGAACCTTCATCGTCAGCGGGTCCACCACCGACATCTCGTCGGTACCCATCCGGCATGTGCACGACGGGTGCAGCGCTGTTTCTGCATCCTTGGCGACCCACTCCAGGATCTCGGCGTCGGTCTGGACCGATTTACCCGGTGAGATCTCGCCGCCGCTGAACGCATCGAAGGCCGGCGCATCGAGGATGCTGCGCGTCGCGTGCACCGCCTCGACCCATTCTCGACGGTCCTGCTCGGTCGACAGGTAGTTGAATCGAAGCGCTGGCTTGTCGCGCGGATTCGCCGACTTGATCTTCACCGAGCCCCGGGAATCGCTGTACATCGGGCCGATGTGCACCTGATAGCCGTGGTCGATCTTCTCACCGCCAGGCGGTGGCGAACCGTCGTAGCGAATCGCGATCGGCAGGAAATGGAACATCAGGTTGGGGTACTTGACGTCGTCGTTCGAACGAACGAATCCGCCCGCCTCGAAATGATTGGTCGCACCCTCACCGGTTCGGAAAAACAACCACTTGAAGCCGATCCACGGTCGTTTCCACATCTTCAATGCGGGTTGCATCGTGACCGGTTGGGTCGACGAATGCTGGATGTAGACCTCGAGGTGGTCCTGCATGTGTTCGCCCACGCCGGGCAGGTGATGCACGACCGGTATTCCGACCGCCGTCAGTTCTTCGGCGTTGCCGACACCGCTGAGTTGCAACAGTTGCGGCGTGTTGATCGCGCCACCGCACAACACCACCTCTTTGGCCTTCACAGTCTGGGGCTTGCCGCGTCCGACAACGAACTCGACACCGGTCGCTGTCTTGCCGTCGAACAGGACCCGGTTCACGAACGCCCGGCAGATCAGATCGAGATTCGGGCGCTTCAGCACAGGATGCAAGTAGGCCCGGGCTGCGCTGAGTCGGCGGCCGCGACGGATGTTCCGATCGAATCTGGCGAAACCCTCTTGCTGATAGCCGTTGACGTCTTTGGTCAGTGGGTAACCGGCCTGTTGAACGGCTTCGAAGAACGCATCGAACAGCGACGACTTGGCCGGACCACGTTCCAGCACGAGCGGCCCTTTGCCGCCCCGCCAGGTGTCCGCGCCGGCCATGCACGTCTCCATCTTCTTGAAGTACGGCAGGCAGTGGGCGTAGTCCCAAGTCTCCATCCCGGCGTCGGCCGCCCAGCGTTCGTAGTCCAGCGGATTGCCGCGTTGGAAGATCATTCCGTTGATGCTGCTCGATCCACCGAGCACCTTGCCGCGGGCGTGATAGACCTTGCGGCCATTCATGAACGGCTCCGGCTCGGACTCGTACTTCCAGTCGTAGAACCGGCTCCCGATCGGAAACGCAAGCGCTGCTGGCATATGGATGAAGACGTCCCACTTGCTGTCGCGTCGACCCGCCTCCAGTACGAGAACCGACTTGGTGGGATCCGCGCTGAGCCTGTTGGCGAGCGCGCATCCCGCAGATCCGCCGCCGACGATCACGTAGTCATAGGTCGTACCGGATTGAATTCTCGATCGCGTGGATGCCATGGCGGTGAAATTCTAGTTCGGGACGCGCGACTGCCGGCGAGATCGACCCACGACGCTGGGGGTCGACTCGCCGGCAGGCGATCTTGATGACGCTGCTGTGATGACGCTCGCGGCTCGGACGACCGAATCAGAGCGGCGTCACCACGACGGCCAGGTAGTTGCCGCCACCGGGAGCATCAGGGCCGAACGCCGACACCGTGACGCTCCATTCCGCACTCGTCGCCACGAAACCAACATTCGCGCCAGCCGCAGGGTCCGCGAGGTTGTCGAAGTCATTGGTGACGGTGAAGCCCTTTTCGGCAAGCGCCGCCCGGTAGGTGGCGACATCTGCCGCTGCTGCCTTTGTGGTGTACCGAAGCGTGAATTGTCCTTGGAGCGCGATCCCTTGCTCCAGGTTGAGATCCGGGGTCGCGACGTCGGCCGGGAAGTCTCTGGGAAGGTCACCGCCGGTCGAGATGTCTCCGTCGACGCCCGCATTCTTGAGCGCATCGTTGGCGGCATCGTCGCCGCTGCAGGCACTGAAACCCAGCGCCGCAACGATTCCGAATGCACCGATAATTGATTGGAACTTGTTCACAACACTCTCCTGTTTTTCTGCCCTACAACGAGGGGAACCGGCCATCATGCGCTTGCTATCGAAACGGAGAGGAAACGCCGACTCAACGATCTGAAACGTTCCGATGACCAGATGGGTCTCACATGTCGCTCAACGTAGTAACCCAAAGACGGCCCGGATGCGTACCTGATACTCAAACGGGATCCCTTCTCAACCAAGGTGTCGCTTCGACGGCCTTGTGCAGCGAGGTACTGTGCGAACCATGAGTACACCGCCACCGCCGCCCGGGTTCAATCAGCCGCCGAACTTCGGCTCGCCCCAGCCTGGATACGGCGCACCACCGCCTCCGCCGCCTGCCTACGGCCAGCCCCAACCCGGCTACGGCCAGCCACAGCAGCAGCAGGGCTACGGCACCCCGCCGCCCGGTTATCAGCCGTATCAGAACCAGCAGCCCCAGCAACGCCAGTACGCCGGCCTCGGCGCTCGCTTCGGAGCCGTGCTGCTCGACGGTCTCGTCGGCCTGATCTTTTACGCACCCGCGATCATCGCCGTCTTTGCGGTGCCACGCGAGATCCAGACCTGCACGATCAACGGCGAGTTCGCCCTCTGCGAGGTACCGACCCCTGCCGGTTGGGCGATCATCGCCGTCGTTGCGATCGTCGGGCTTGCGGCATACCTGACGCTCTACTGCAAGAAGGTCGGTAACAGCCAGAGTTGGGGCCAGAAGGCCTGCGGGATCCGGGTCGTCGACCAGGGCACCAACGCCCAGATCGGCACCGGTCGTGCCGTCGGGCGCTATTTCGCCAAGATCCTGTCCAGTGCCTTCTGCGGTCTCGGATACCTGTGGGCGATCTGGGACAAGGACAAGCAGACGTGGCACGACAAGCTCGTCAACAGCGTCGTCGTCAAGGCCTGACGACCAATCCCAAGTATCAATCGCGAAACGCAACGTGCCCGCCCTTTCGGGGCGGGCACGTCAAGTTTTCGATGACCTGTCAAGCGTTGGCCGTGCTGCGGCCAACGCCGTCCGACAGCCAACGCCGACTTACAGCCAAGCCTTCCACACCGCTTCGTTGGCGGCGATCCAGCCAGCGGCAACCTCTGAAACATCCTTCTGGTCGATCTCGACGGCCGGCAGAAGCCCCAACTGATCCTCGTTGGTCAAGGTGAACTTCTCGAGGAACGCCCAGACCTTGGCGTCTTTCTCCTTCAGCTTGGCCGAAGCAGCCTTCATCAAGATGTCTTCCGGGTACGCGCAGGCAATCTCAGCGTCCACATCGCGGCAACCGTCGGTATAGGCAGGCAACTCGATCTCCACCAGGTCGTACTTGGCCGTCGCCGCGGTGGGCGTCCACCAATACAACAGGATCGGCTTCTTCGCGGCGACGGCTCCGTCGACTTCGGCGACGGTGGCAGCTTCGGAGCCCGAGTACACGACCTGGAACGGAAGTTCGAGGTTCTTGATGATCGGCTCGTCGGCTTGTGAATACGACGGATCGGTACCGAGGAACCTGCCCAGTTCGCCGGTCTCCGCACTCGCGAACTTGGCCGCAATCTCAGGATCCTTGAAACCTTCCCAGGTCTTGAGCGTCGGGTACTCGTCCAGTACGTACCGCGGTACGTACCAACCGATTCGACCAACGGCGCCCAAGACGCCGATGTCGACGACCGA
>JANOQU010000382.1:0-5789 GCA_031422355.1 Actinomycetes bacterium | reverse complement strand
CAGGAGCCGCAGAACGTGAGAAACTGTGGCAGACACCACACCCGTGGGTCGGCCGTGCAGGGAGATCTCTGATGCCCCTCTCCGAAGAGGAACAACGCATTCTTCGTCAGATCGAAGAGCAGTTGCAGGCCGATCCCGCCTTCGCGCTCAAGGTCAGTCAGCGCAGCCACCATGGTGTATCTCGAAGCAGGCTGACCTGGAGCATCGTGGCCCTCGTGGTTGCATTGGCGGTCGTGATCGCCAGCCTTCAGATCACGGCGTGGTTGTCGTTTGCGGCATTCGTCGCCATGGTGGTGGCCGGCGCGTTTCTGGAGCGCGAACTGTCCGCCCGTGGTCGAGATCAGCTCAGCCGAATTCCGGACGAACTCCGACGGCGAGCCGGTCGAAGCTCCGGCCACACCGACACCAACTGACTTAGAGGGTCATCAGGCGGACGCGGCGAGGGTCGAACCACTCGGTGATTCTCTGACCGACGTTGAACCGTGACCTGGCCGACCGGACGATCTGTTCGGACAGGCCCAAGCAGCGTCGGGCCGTCGATTCGTCGCCGAGTCCGCCGTACATCGCAGCGGTTGCGGACTGGGCCAGATTGCGCAGGGTGCGGTGCTCCAGCCCGATGGCTTGGCCAATTCGCGCTGCGTGCTCGATCGGCGTCTCGCCGATCTCGGGGCCTAGCCCGACCAAAGCAAGTGAGCGCGCTGCTCTGAGCCAACTATTCGCGATGACGTCGACTGGTTGATGTGAACGACCACGTGCGCGCAGGCTGGCGACTGCCCTCGGCATAGCGTAGAGCCATGCACCTGCCAGCAGCACGAGTGCGAGGACGACCAGCGTGGTCGAAGACGGCCCACTCCCGTCCGAATCCGACGAGTTCGCCGAGGTTGCCGGAGTGGTGGTCGTGGTGCTGTTCGGGTCGGGAACCGTGGTTGCTGCCCCAGGGATGTCGTCCGCGAGCGTGGTGACCGTTGGTTCATCGGGCAACGAGATGGGTGTGCCGTCACCGCCGCCGAGATCTGACTCCACCGTCTCCTGCGCTGGTTCATTGCCTGTGTAGTCCTGCGTCCCCGGCTCGCCGCGGCCGGGAGTGGGATCGAACGACACCCATCCAACCCCGTCGAACCAGATCTCTGGCCATGCATGAGCGTTTCGGCCATAGACGTGATAACGGCCGTCGGCTTTCAGTTCGCCGGGTGTGAAACCAACGGCGACCCGGGCCGGGATGCCGAGTGATCGAGCCATCGCCGCGAAGGTTCCGGCAAACTGCTCGCAGTAGCCGCGCCGGATCCGGAGGAAGTTCTCGATTGCGTTGTTCCCATGGCCCTTTTGGATGCCGATGTCATAGGTGAAATTAGTCTGAAACCATGACTGCAGGGCGAGCATCTTTTCGTACACCGTCGGGTAGGCAACCGTCACCTCATTCGCCACCTGCTCGGCAGATTCCGGAAAGTCGTCTGGCAATGATGCGGTGCTTGGATCGGGCGGGTTGTCAGAAGTCGCCTGACTCAACGTGGCTGGATCGATATTCGGAACAGCTGACACGATGTTGAACGAGTCACCCCGCGACAGTCCGTCGGCGATGACCAAGGTGCCCGTGTCCGACACCCAACTCGCGCCGCCACCGTTGATCCCGACCGGGCTGAATGCCGCAGGCAGGAGGTTGCCCTCGAGGCCAGCGATGAGAACATTCTGATTGAGGACAGGTGACGAACCTTGCTCGTCAAAGGTTCCCGAAACCGATTCCAAGCTGGTCTCCAGGACCCGCCAGGTCGTTCCGTTGAAAATCGAGAGTCCCGTTGCGCGCCAGTAGTGCGGTGCATCGGACGCAACGGAGAACATCTCGATCTCTCGCAGGTTCACGATCCGGCTTCGGATGTCAACGAGCGGGCTGAGGACTTCGACCGTCTCGTTTCGCCCCTTGGTATCGACGAGTCCCTCGGCGCCGGCGCCGGGCAGTCGAGGACCAATGACAGCGCCGCCAAGCGCAGCGCAGCCGGCGAGGAGACCGGCGAGAGGTATGACACTGATCAGCACCCGCGTGGGTTTGCCGATCCAGGCGTGTTCGGACTGTGAGTGCGATGCTCGCAGGACCGCGATCAGAGCAAGGGCGGCTGCGAGCCAGCCGGCTGTGACGGCGACCCGATGGTTGTCCACACCGAGCGCCGCCGCGAAGATGAACAGCACCGCTGACGGGACTGCTGCTTCGGCGCGTCCGTAGGCGCGGAACGCAAACGCATCAGCAAGGAGCGCCGCCACGCCGACAGCGAAGGTGGCGCCGACGACGAATCCGCCGACCGCTGCAACCGGAGCGACGGCGTCCGGGAACTGCTCTCGGGCGAGTTGTAGATCCGAGGAGAGAAACTGCCACGTACGCGACGACGGCAGCGGTCCGCTCAAGGTGCTTGGGTAGTACTTCCACGCGACAAGTGCGAACAAAGCGCCCAACTCGATCGGTAGCGCCACGTAGCCCGGCACTTTGACGAGTCGCAGGGCTAACGCAATGACGTGTACACCAAGACCAACGGTCAACATCGGGCGAAGGAATTCCCAGCCGTCGAAGACGCGGCAGAATCCAATCGCGGTGATTGCCGTGAGCGACATCAAGACAACGGTGGGCAGGATCGTCTCGAGCGGCCTTCCGGCTGCGTCTCTGGCGGAGGGTTCGGTGACCCGTTCAGCGCCGCGACCGAGGTCGCTGCGGCTGTTCATGAAGCTCTCGTTGATGTACGTGACGAAGTCCTCGAAGGCGACCCGGATGCCCAGGGCTGCTGTGCCGACTGGGCTTGTGAGATCAATGGCGTTGACAGATCGGCCGTGCCGGTCATCGCCGCCCACGACCGGGCGAACTCAGTGTCGTCGGTGGCGTCGATCACGAACATGGCGCTTGCGGTAGCCATCGCAGTGCATGCGATCACGACGAGGACATCGTTGGGATTGAGGTGGCGTCTTGCGGCGATCACCGCTGGTGAGCCAGGGCTTCCGCTGACCACGATGTACAGACCGAGCCCCTCGCCCGCTGGGGCGGTGAACGACGGCGTCTGCGGAGCCGATGCCGAGCAGTCGGCGAGACGATAGAGAGCGGCATTGAGGGACGTGTTGCGGAGATCGTCCGTTGCGCCGATGAGCATTCGCAGGTTCAGCCCGGATCGATCGGCTGCCGCGATCGCGCTAGCCGCTGCCGAGACTGCCCTCTCGAATCCATCCTCGGTGTACTCGTCGACCGACGTGTCGAGTGCGACGGTGCAACGTCGCAGACCGTCGGGTTCGACCTGACGGACTTTCAATGTCTCGCTTCGAGCCGATGCCCGCCAGTGGATCTGACGAAGATCATCGCCTTCGACGTAGTCGCGAAGCGAGTGAAATTCGATGCCAGAGCGGCCCAATGCTCGCATTCGGAGATGCTGGCCGATCGGCCCGGTTCCGCCGGTTCCGGCCGGGAGATTCAGCGGAATATGAGCGGGGAGGACGATCACCTCGTCCGTGCCGGGCATGACCCGACGCTGCGTACACAATCCAAAAGGGTCACGTCGCTCGACAGACAGCGGTCCGAAGACGACAGTGCCGCGTCGATTTGCTGGGAGGCGGTAGTGAGCGGCTGTTGTCTCGCCGCGCCGCATCGGGGCGAGCCGTAAAGTCGCCCCGCCGAGGCCGGCGACTGGTTCCCAAAGCACCAGTGGCGACGTCGATCCCTTGGTTGCGTTCGTCAGACGGAGTTCGATCCTGCCGACTTCGCCGACCTGGAGTGCACTCGGGATCGCAGTTCGGTGGACAGAGAGTTGGATCGACCTGGAATGCACCCAGATCGCAGTTGCTATGACGAGCGCGATGATGCCGGCGCCGAGAACGAACAGTTCGATCACGCCGAACATCCGCCCGATCACCGCCAGCGTTACCGCCAGCAGTACGGCCGCCCATCCCTGGCGTGTCAGCACCGATTCAACTCCCTGCGCGAATCGGTACCGAGGAGAGCAGTTCAGCAACGGCACGTTGGGCTGTGAGCCCGCGCGCGGAAGCATCGGGGCGGATGATCAACCGGTGACACAGTACGGGACCGGCGACGGCCTTGACGTCGTCAGGCGTTGCGTACTTCCGTCCGTTGGCCGCGGCCTGGGCGCGCGTCGCCCGAGCGAGTTGCAGCGTGGCACGTGGCGACATCCCGAGCGTGATCCCGGGGTGGCGCCGACTGGCCTCGGCGAGATCGACGAGATATGCCTTGAGTGCGTCTGCGATGTGAACGCTTCTGACTGCGTCGATCATCGCCAGAATTTCCGCCGTGCTGACGACCGGCCTGATCTCGCCCAGGGGCTCAGCGTTGGACTGAGAATCGAGAATCGATAGTTCAGCTTCCCGACCCGGATAACCAAGTGACAGCCGGAGGAGAAATCGATCGAGTTGGCTCTCGGGAAGTCGGTACGTGCCTTCTTGCTCGACCGGGTTCTGGGTAGCGATCACCATGAACGGAGGTGGGAGGGGATAGCTGCGACCTTCGACGGAGATCTGACGCTCTTCCATGGCTTCGAGCAACGCCGATTGGGTCTTTGGCGATGCCCGGTTGATTTCGTCGGCGAGCACGATGTTCGCGAACAACGGGCCGGGTCGGAAGTCGAACGTCTCGGTGTTGCGCGAGTAGATGCTGACACCGACCAAATCCGTCGGCAGGAGGTCTGGTGTGAACTGAACGCGCTTCCAGGTGCACTGCAATGATGCGGCCAGCGCCTTGGCGAGGCTGGTCTTGCCGACGCCCGGCACGTCCTCGATAAGAAGGTGTCCCTCGGCGAGCAGGCACACGACCGCAAGTTGGATCTCTGGTCGCTTGCCGTGAATGACCTGACCGATGTTGTCGGTGATGGCTTCGAACAGCGTGGCGAAGGTTGGTACCTGGGTCGTAGGAGCGGCCGTCACACCTGCAAGGGTACGCGATCCGACGCCAAATATGTATGCGGTGACGCGACCGTTGGTACGGTGCCGGAGTGGATCCGATGTACCTTGCCATCGATATCGGCGGCACCAAGTTGGCAGCCGGGGTCGTCGACGACGACGGTCGTGTTGTCGTGCGCGACCGGGTGGCCACTCCCCAGCGTGACGTGTGGTCGGCGATCGAGCGGCTCGTCAAGCGGGTGATTGCTGCAGCTCCCGCACCGCTCGTTGCAGCCGGAGCGGGATGCGGCGGGCCGATGGACATGGCAAACGACACGGTGTCTCCGCTTCACATCCCGACCTTGGTCGATTTCCGACTCCGCGAAGCGTTGGAAGATCTCACCGGCCTCGCAACATTCGTCGACAACGACGCCAAAGCACTGACCCTTGGCGAGGCGTGGTGCGGTGCAGGTCGGGGCGAGATGAACGTGATCGGGATGGTGATGGGAACAGGCGTTGGGGGAGGAATTCTCAGCAACGGTCGGTTACTCAACGGACGTCTCGGCAACGCTGGTCACATCGGCCACATGGTGGTCGAGGCCGAGGGCCGACCGTGCTCGTGCGGTGGAGTCGGCTGTCTCGAGGCCTACGCCTGCGGTCCGGCGATCGAGGCAGAGACAGGCAGGCCACCGCAGCGTGCCCCGCAGGCGATCATCGAACGCACCGGGCTACTTGTCGGGCGAGCCCTGGCGTCTCTGGCAGCGGTGGTGGACTGCAACGTCGCCGTGATCGGCGGCTCTGTGGCCCTCGGCTTCGGGGAAGCGTTCTTCGCTGCGGCACAGGGCGAGGTCAACCAGCGGGCCAAACTGTCGTTCACCGAACACCTCGACGTTCGTCGGGCGGGCCTCGGCGAATTGGCGCCGCTGGTCGGCGCC
>JANOQU010000381.1:0-2806 GCA_031422355.1 Actinomycetes bacterium | reverse complement strand
AAGTAGGTCAGCTTGCCGAAAGGGTCACCAACGATCTTGAACGCCAGAGCGGCGAACGGACCGTTCTCGTCGGCGGGCCGGTCGATCGGATTGTCGTGGTAGTCCACGCCACTCGCCGGCTTGATGTCGAGCGGGCTCGGAAGAAAGTCGACGACTGCGTCCAGCATTGGCTGGACGCCCTTGTTCTTGAATGCCGAACCGCACAGGATCGGCACGAAGTCGAATGCAATGGTGCCCTTGCGGATCGCCCGCTTGACTTCGGCTTCGGTCATCTCTTCGCCATTGAGGTACTTCTCGAAGAATTCGTCGTCGCTGCCTGCGATGGTCTCGAGCAGATCGTGGCGGTACTGGTCCGCCTGCTCTTTCATGTCGGCCGGGATTTCGACCTCGTCCCATTTTGCGCCGAGCTCTTCGTCATGCCAAACCAGGGCCTTCATCTTGACGAGGTCGATCATGCCGACGAACGGTGTGTCGACTTCCATACCACCGGCGCCGATCGGGATGTGGAGTACAGCAGGCGTCGCTTCGAGGCGGCTCTTGACCATCTCTACGGTGCGGTAGAAGTTGGCACCGATACGGTCCATCTTGTTGATGAAACACATACGCGGCACGTTGTATTTGTTGGCCTGACGCCACACGGTTTCGGTCTGGGGCTCGACGCCGGCGACGGAGTCGAACACCGTCACAGCACCGTCGAGGACGCGAAGGTTGCGCTCAACCTCGATCGTGAAGTCCACGTGGCCGGGCGTGTTGATGATGTTGATTCGATGGTTGTCCCAGATACACGTGGTGGCAGCCGACGTGATGGTGATACCACGCTCTTGCTCTTGGACCATGTGGTCCATGGTGGCGGCGCCGTCGTGGACCTCGCCGATCTTGTAGGTCTTGCCGGTGTAGTACAGGATGCGCTCGGTGGTGGTGGTCTTGCCGGCGTCGATGTGAGCGATGATGCCGATGTTGCGGGTGCGCTCGAGTGGATATTCGCGCTTAGCCATCTCTGTACTTCTTCCGTTTGCGTCGTGTACGTGATCGAGTGCCGAAACGAGTGCTCGCTACGGCCGAGAAACAATGCATGCCGGGCCAGAAACTGGCTCCGGGCACAGGAAACAATGCTATCGGTGGGGCATTCCAGTCGCACCCGAAGCTCGCAGCGGTCGCAGCGGTGCGGCCCGGCGACGTCAGCTTGGGGCACTTCACCTGATGTGCCTGTCAAACAGGCGGGATCATGCCTTCATGAATTCGATCAGCTGTCGACGCCACTCCACGCTGCACTTGTCCGCTTGAACGCTGACCAGGGTGGTCTGGTCGAGCGGTAACACGCCATCGAGTCGTTCGAGCATCAGCTTGTCCTCGGCACCGATCGCGAGATCGAAGCGAATCACTTCTTCGGCCGAGATCGAGAAGTCGTCGTTACGCCAGATGATGAAGGTGAAGTACGAGTTCTCGTCGTCGATCGGGGTCGAGAGCATCAAGATGATGTGCGTCAAGCCGGTGTTATAGGCAATGGTGCTGCGCACCGTGAAGGGCATGGTGAATCCCGTGGTCATCGCCCGCTCGATCACGCTCTCGGTCTGTCCGCTGCTGATGGATCCGATGCCGCTGTTGGACGCTCGTACCTCGTAGCGGTATCCGAAGAAATACTCGTCGAGTTGGACCATCTCGATCTTGGGGACGTGCGGGTCCTGCGCCCCACCGAATGTCCCGATGTGGACGTACGGGAAGTGGGTGATGTCGCAAAAGTTGTCGCTCATCCGCGTGGCCGATGTGCTCCACAGTTCGACGGGCGTGTTGATTCGTCGGAACGTGGGGTCGTCCTCTTCGGCGATGTCGAACAAGGGCGTGGAGGGGGAACCGAGGCAGACCCAGACCAACCCGAACTTCTCCGTGGTGTGAAACGTGTTCAGGTGAGCACGTGGTGGTGCTGGCACACCCTCGTTGGACGACGGGACTCGCACGCATTTGCCATCGTCACCGAACGTCCACCCGTGATACGGGCACACGAGGCAGCCGTCCTCGATGATCCCAAGCGACAGCGGGGCCTCTCTGTGTGGGCAACGATCCGGCGCTGCGATCACGTCGCCGCCTGCGGCGCGATACAGAACCAGGTGTGTGGCCAACAGAGTGACCGCAACCGGTGCTGTACCGACATCGATCGAGCGAGCGACAGGGTGCCACGCATCCCGGATCGGGCCGTTGTCACAGAGGATGGACGAGGGTGCTGCAGTCATGGTGTGGAATCCTGACGGGATGTCGATGAACGTTGAGTTGTTGATTCGCGGGGGCGATGTCGTGACGATGGATGCGCTTGGCACCATCGTGCGCGATGGCGCCATCGCCGTCGTGGCAGAAACCATCGTTGCGGTGGACTCGTTCGAAACGCTGCGAACCCGCCATCCGTTGGCGAAGGTGATCGGCAACGCCGAATCCATCGTCACGCCCGGATACATCAACGCCCACCAGCACCTGACCGGTGACCGACTCGTGCACTCGTGTATCCCGGACGCGATTGATTCGCAGGAAGCGATCTTTGGTTGGGCCGTTCCGATTCACGGTGCACACACACCCGACGACGATGAACTGTCGGCGACGATCGCCGCGCTCGAAGCGCTGACCAACGGCATCACCTGCACGATCGAAGCGGGGACGGTTGCCCACCCCGACCGGGTCGCAGCGGCGGTCACCAAGATCGGCATGCGCGCCCGCATCGGCCAATGGGGATGGGATATCGACAACGCCCCGTTTGCAGCGCCGGCTGACGAAGTGCTCGCCCGACACGCCGCGCTGCTCGATCGGCTGCCGGTTGGCG
>JANOQU010000380.1:0-2955 GCA_031422355.1 Actinomycetes bacterium | reverse complement strand
GACACGTGCGGGGCGCAGATGTAGAGGTTCTGCTGGAGCCTCTCGAACGCGTCGACCAACGAGTCAGGACAGACCACCCAGCCGAGCCGCCAGCCGGTCATGCTGAAGTACTTCGAGAAGCTGTTGATCACGATCGCGTTCTCGGAGTGGGCGAGCGCCGTGGGCGCGGCACCGTTGTAGGTGATGCCGTGGTAGATCTCGTCGCTGATCAGCCGAATGCCGCGAACCGTGCAGTACTGAGTGAGATCAGCGAGGGTCGCCTCGTTCAGCACCGTGCCGGTGGGGTTCGACGGTGAGGCGACGATCAATCCGTCGAGATGGCCAGCGGCATCGAGCAACGCCGTCGTCGGTGCCCAGCGAGTGGACGGGCCGACAGGGATCAGCACCGGCTCCACGCCGAGCGCAAGCAGGGTGTTGCGATAGCACGGGTAGCCGGGTTCGATCACGCCGACGCGTTGGCCAACGTCGAAACAGGCGAGGAACGCGAGCGAGAATCCAGCGGAGGCACCCGCAACGATCAGTACCCGTTCGACGGGAATCTCGACGTCGTACCACTGCGCGTAATGCTCCACGATCCTCCGGCGAAGCGACATCAAACCGCCGGCATTCGTGTAACCGAGCGGCGCCTCCCGCATCGCCGCGGTTCCGGCCTCGAGAGCTGACGGCGGCGCAGGGGTAGCGGGTTGGCCGACCTCGAGATGAAACACGCGCTGGCCGTTCGCCTCGCGCTCGGTTGCCCGACGAGCCATCGCCATTGCGTGGAACGGCGGCACCTGAGCTGCCCGCCACGATGAACCGAGCAGTGAGGCCCGAGGCGTCAACGAATCGGGATCGTGAAGCAACGGTCCTCCAGGCGGCCGAGTGCATACGCCTCGTAGTCGATCCCGAAGTCGCTGTACAGATGGCGACAACGCTCACTCCATGACAGAGCCTCTGGCGTCGAGATGCGATGGACCACTTGCATCACCCCGGTTTCATACACCCGATATTCCGCCCAAGTTCCCGGGAAATCCTTGACGCAGCCAACCTCGATGCTTGGCACGCTGCCGTCAGTCAGCATCGGCCGCACTCGATGGCGATGAGTGTGCCCTGCGGTGTAACCAACAATCGCTCGGCGGCGGGCGGCAACCATCGCCAGAGCGTCGCTGCTGTCCGGGTGCATGCCGAAGTAGCCCTCGCCCCGAGAACCGTTGTCGCCGGTTGAGATCCATTGTTGATGATGTCCCATCACCAGCACCGGTTGGTCGCTGGCGGCGGCGCGGTCGTCGAGCCACTCGATTTGGTCGTCGTCGAGAGCACCCGTCGTCTTGCCAGGGATGACCGTGTCCAACAGCGCCACGTTCAGGCCGGGCAGTTTGATCCACTGATCCCCCGCGTAGCCGTGCTGCATCTTGTACGCATCGTGATTGCCGCGCACGACGGCGAGACGATCTCCGAATGCAGTGCGATAGACCGCCTCGAACGCTTCCCATTCCGCTGGTCGACCGTCCTGGCTGAGGTCGCCCTTGACGATGACCGCAGCTGGATCGATCGACGCAATCTCGGTCACGGCTCCCCGATTCATCGTTTCCGGGTAAGGCGCTTCACCGTCAGCCGCGCGTTGGATCGGACCCTGCGGGCTGTCGTCGATCCGGCCCGCCTCGGTCTCGCCGAAGTGCACATCGTTGACCGTTGCGAACCGGCACAGCAACGGACCGGCAGGTCGTTGGGCGGTTGTGATGAAGTGGTTGTGGATCTCGTACTCGGTACCAGGCGCGAGATCGTCGTAGCGATAAACCTGGGTGCCGTCGTGCAGCACGATCAGGTCATCAGCAACAGTCGTGAGGTCCATCGTCGCCAACCGTATCGCTGCCGCAGTACGGCGTCATTGATCCGCCCCACCGGACAACCGCGTCAGCGGTATGGGCGATCGCGACGGCTGGAGACCGGGCGGTTCCACCAACGGCCGCTGAATTTCCACGCCGTGTCGCGGGCCCGAGCTTCATCGGTGATGATCATCGGTACCGGCCACATCGCATGCACTGCTGCTGCGATCGCAACGGCTTCCTCGTCAGTTGGGGCTGGCGTGATGTCGGACATCACAGCGGCATATTGCCGTGCTTACGGCGGGGAAGTTCTTCGCGTTTGGTTCGCAGCATCCGCAGCCCGGCGACGATCTTTTGGCGAGTTTCGGCAGGGTCGATCACGTCGTCGATGTATCCGCGTTCGGCAGCGGCGTAAGGGTTGGCGTACTTCTCCGTGTACTCGGCAACCAATGCGGCACGACGACCGATCGGATCTGCCGCCTGCTGCAACTCGCGGCGGTAGACGATCTCGACGGCACCCTGGGGACCCATCACTGCCAGTTCAGCGGTCGGCCAGGCATACGACAGATCGCTGCCGATCGACTTGCTGTCCATCACGACGTATGCCCCGCCGTAGGCCTTGCGAGTGATGATCTGGATTCGCGGCACGGTGGCCTCGCAATACGCGTACAGAAGTTTCGCCCCGTGGCGGATGATGCCGCCGTACTCCTGGTCGACGCCCGGCAAAAAGCCGGGAACATCGACGAATGTGATCAGTGGGATGTTGAAGGCGTCGCACGTACGCACGAAGCGGGCCGCTTTGCTGGCGGACTCGATGTCGAGCACACCTGCAAGCATCAGCGGTTGATTGCCAACGATGCCCACCGGCCGCCCGTCGACACGAGCGAAACCACACACGATGCTCTTCGCGAAGTGGGTCGCGTACTCGAAGAACTCGCCGTCGTCGACGACCTCGCGGATGACCTTCTTCATGTCGTAGGGCTGATTTGGCGAAGCGGGAAGAATCTCGGCCAGCATCGGGCACAGCCGGTCCGGGTCGTCGGCAGTCTCGACCGGTGGCGCTTCCTCGAGGTTGTTGGCCGGCAGGAAGCTGAGCAGAAACCGCACGTCGTCGAGGCAGCTCTTCTCGTCGGGAGATACGAAATGGGCG
>JANOQU010000379.1:0-4036 GCA_031422355.1 Actinomycetes bacterium | reverse complement strand
GAGCCCAGCGTCGCACTCGGCCAGTGTGTCGTCCCAGTCGCCCGCACCCCAGTGGCGGATCGCGACGGCGAAGTGCTCGAATGGGATAGACCACGCCGTGCCAAGCTCGTCGGATAGTGCCCGGCACCGGCGCAGCACCGCCTCGGACTCCCTCCGTCGACTGCAGTTCTCGAGCGCGATGCCATGGAACAAGGAAGGCGCCAAGCGGTGCGCGTCGAGGTCCGGGGACCGGTCGGCGGCGGCGACCGCCGCAGCACCGAGGCGCACAGCGTCCTGTTGATACCCGCGGGTGATCTGGGCGAAGCACTGCACGCTGTACGCGAGGGTCTCGGCCCAGGGATCTGAGTCCGCCATCTCTGCCGCCCGGCGGGCGTCGGTGAGCGCACCATCGAGGTCGAGTGTGAAGAGCCGGAAAAACGCGGTGAGGGCCGTTGCCCATGCTGCGCGGTCGCTGGCGTTGGCCACCGCGACCGCGTGGGGGATGGCGTCTGCAGGGCGTCCGGCGAGTGCGAGCGCTCTCGACATCGTCTCGTGCACGCGGGCTGCCAGGGCGTCTGGCAGCGTCCGCGTGAGCAGTTCGTTGCCGGCCACGATGGCATCGTCCACGTCGCCGCACCAGAAGAGCGCGTCGACGAGATCAGCGGAGATCTCGGCGCGCCGCATCGTGGTGTGCGGGCACAGTTCGAGAGCGCGTCGCAGGAGCATCGAAGCGGTAGCGGGCGACGTGCCGACCGTCGAGGAGGCCGCCTCCTGGAGAGTCGCGACCGCAAGTAAATCGCCGTGCTCGGCGCCGTCGACGAGGTGCTGGGCGACTCGCGCCGCCGGTGCGCCAGAACGCCGGAGCGCCGCAGCGATGTCGCTGTGCAAGGCCTTGCGGCCGGCATCGGACAGCGACGACAGGACAGCTTCGGCGAGCAGATCGTGGGCGAATCGCAACGACGTGGCCTCGTCGACGAGGACGCCGAGTGCGAGCAGCCGCTCAACGGTCGGGACAAGCGATGTCTCGCTCGTGCCGATGACAGCTGAGACGTCGGCAAGGTGGAACGGTCCTCCGAAGGCGGCAGCGACTCGCAACAGCGATTCGGTGCGTTCGTCGTCGCCGACCATGTGCGACACAACGCGCCGATGGATGGCTCGAGCTGTGGTGGGTAGCGACAGCAACGGGTCGACGTCGATCTCCGCTCCGCTCTCGAGCAGGTGGCCGTCGCGGCGTAGTCCCTCGAGCAGCTGCACGACCAGGTAGGGGTTTCCGCCTGCGTGACCGGCGTGGGCGACCAGTCCGGCTGCCGCCTGCCGGCCCGTTCGCTCGGCGAGCAGCACGGCGACCCCGTCGGCGTCGAGAGGTCCGAGCACAAGGCGGGTCCCTCCCGCGTCCTCGAGACGGATCAACAATGCATCGAGCGATCGGCTGCGCGGGAGCGGGCGGAGAAACACGGCGAGCGTGATGGGGATGCGAACGACGGGGTCGACCAGGCGTTCGAGTACGGCAAGGGTCGCGTCGTCGGCCCACTGCGCATCGTCGAGCGCGATCACGACGGGACGCCGGTGCGCCAACTCCTCGAGATGGGAGACCCACCTGTCGACAAGGACGAGGCGTTCGTCCGGGATCGTCTGCAACGGGGATGAATGGCCTGGTCGGCGGATGGCGTGGTGTGGCCGGACGATCGCAGCGGCGAGGATCCTGGAACCACTCCCGCCGGCGTCGTCGACTGCGCGGGCGAGCGTCGCGAACGATTGCATGCGGTACGAAGGCCGAGCGGTGCAACGCAGCACGAGTGGTGCGAGCGGCTCGGCGTCGTGCCGGGCTGCGCTGCCAGAGGCGGGGTCCATGGACCTTGCGAGACAGCGCTCGAGCAGCGTCGTCTTCCCGATGCCGGGAACACCCTCAACGACGACGGCTGAGACGCAGCGTTGGCTGCCGTCCAGGGACGCGTCGAACTGCTCGCGCAGCCACAGCGCTGCTGCTTCACCGGCCAAATGGACCGTCTGCACGTTGCCGACGTTACCAGGCTGCTGAATCGCCGAATTTGCGAGTCGCCACTCACCAGATCCTCAGTGGATCTACTGATGACCGTCACTCGGAGACACGTCACCATGACCGAATGAGGCAACGATGGGACAGCACCGGGGATGGGGACGGTCTTGCGCGGAGCGGGACGCAGTTGAGTCAGACGTCGTCCGAGCGCGGAGGGCAAGCAAGATGACTCGCCCGCAGCGTTCTCGCGCAAGTCGCAGGGCAGCCGTCGTCGGTGTCGGCGTCGGCCTGCTGGTCGTCGGTGGTTGGCTACTTCATGGTGCCGCGAACGCGGCGCAGATCGTCGATGTGCGTCTCGCTCCCGGCGGGCCGGACGCGATCGGGATTATCGGCAGGACGTTCGCCGACGTCCGCGCCGACATCGAGCAGCGGATCGACGACGTCGCCGCCGACGTGTACGACAGCGTTGACCTCGACCTTCCCGGGCTTTCTGCTCTCGGCGATGTTGCGCTCGCGCAGGCCGAGATCGACTTCCCGACAGCGTGTGTTCCACCGGCGACGGACTGCCTCCAGGTCCTTGCCGATCTCCCCCTGCAGGATCTTCTCACCGCCGTGTTGCCCGACGTGTCGGTCGACGACCCGGCACTCCCGCTCGAGATCGTGGCGAATTGGGCGACGGCCTCCACCCAGCCGGTACTCGAACTGCGGTTTGGTGACGCGACCACGACGTTGCGCGTCGACGAAGCGGTTGCGCTTGCCGTCGCGTTGTTCCCGGGTCTCGACGTCCCAGCGACCTCGATCGGCAACGAGCTCCAACTCGCTGGCACCCAGGTCGCATTTCGGTTCGACCCCGCGGGGGACGACTATCTCGACGTGACGGCGTCAACCGATCTGGGCGGTGGCATCGTGCTCGGCGGGCTGCTGTCGGCCACTTCGCCCGCAGTCGGCGATCCGTACGTCGTCGTTGGATTTCGCGCCGATAGCGCGCTGCCGGGGGCCACGACGATCGAACTCGGAGGCCTGCTCCAGATCTCCGGTGGCAGCACGTTGGCCGCCGATCTGTCGCTTCCCGAACTCGCGCTCGGTTCGGCATTCCCCGCTGGCGTCGACGTGCGGCCCGTCTGCCCACCTGCGGACCCCGACTGCATCCCGTTGCGCCCGCTCGCGCTCGCGTTCTTCGACGATCCGGCCAACCCCGACGACGGTGCGTTCACCGACCCCGTTGCCGGTGACGCAGTTTCGTTCGGCTCGACCCTTCGACTCGGCGCCGTGGTCGAACTCGACTCTCTCGGTGACGACGTGCAGCAGGTGTTCGGCTACGACGACAACGCGCAGGCGATTCTTCTTGGAGAACTCGGCGTGACCATCGCCGACCTCCGAGCGGGTTCGTTCAGCCTCGACTCTGTTCAGTTGCAGATGCAGTTGCCAGCGCTTGATGGGTCGGCGGCCACGCTGCTGCCCGACTGGCTGGCGATCGACGATGCTGCGCTAGGGATCTCCTACGATGCCGGCGCCCTACAGATCGACGCGAGTGCAAGCGTCACCGTGGACATCCCTGACGACTCGCAGCCGGGTGACGCGTTCGCCGCCCAGTTCGACGTGAGCGCATCCTTGAGCCGATCTGCCGCTGGCGATCTCGCAGTAGACATCGATGGCACCTCCACGAACGAATGGGTGCAACCGTACGGCATCGAGTGGCTGACCCTCACCGAGGTCGGCGCGAGTCTCGACATCGATGTGCCGGCCGCAGCACCGGCGACAGTCGTCGCCGAGTTGACCGCCTCGTTCGCCGTGCCCGTCGGCGCGTCGACGCAGGAGTTCACTGTCACGCTCACGGGAACCACGTCCCCGTTAGCCCTGCAGATCACGATGTCGCTCGACACGATGATCACCCTGACGGACGTGCTCGGCGCGATTGGCGTCCCGGTGAATGGTCTCCCGACCAACTTCACCAACGGCGTCAGCGTCGACTCCGCAAGCATCACCCTGCGCATCACCGACGGCCCCGGCGGGCTCGACCTGCAGGTGAGCGTCGGCGCCACCGGTTCCATCCCGATCACG
>JANOQU010000378.1:0-4140 GCA_031422355.1 Actinomycetes bacterium | reverse complement strand
GACGCCGTCGACCTCGCAACGAACTCGCAGACCGCTTCCTCCGGTAGGCAGTTCGTCGACGGTAACCAGTTCTGGACCAACAGGGGTCGTGGCTTCGAATGTCTTGCCGGACAGGAACTGGATCGTGCGCTTCTGCCAGTCGCGTGCCGTGATGTCGTTGACGACGCAGTAGCCGGCGATGTGGTCCAACGCCACCGACTCATCGATGAATCGACCGGGCATGCCAATGACGATTCCGAGTTCGACCTCCCAGTCCATCCGTTCAGAGACGGTGGGCAGTTGGATTGGGTCCTTCGGCCCAATCAATGCACCGCTGTACTTGGCGAACAGAGTTGGATAGCTCGGCTTCTCGCGGCCCATCTCCTTGATGTGGGTCTCGTAGTTCAACCCGAGGCAGATGATCTTGTTCGGCGTTGGCAGCAGCGTCGCACGATCAGCGGTCACCCGATCGACTTCGTCGCCGCTTCCGGCGGAACTGGCCGCAGCGCGCCAATCGGGTTCTCGCAGCAAATCGCTGAGGTTGGCCCATGGCAGCAGAACGATTCTGTCCCCGTCGATTCGGCCCGCCCGAGTGCCCTGCGCCGTTCGAACCGTGGTGAGTCTCATCAGCCGACTCGTTCGACGATCACACTGCCCACGGAGTACCCGGCCCCGAACGAACAGATCACGCCGATGTCGCCGACGCTGAGATCGTCACGATGTTCGTGGAAGGCGATCACCGAACCAGCAGAACTGGTGTTGGCGTATTGGTCCAGGATCACGGGCGCCTCTGACTCGGTGGGAATCCGACCGAGCACACCCTTTGCGATCAATTGGTTCATCTTCAGATTCGCCTGGTGCAGCCAGAACCGTTGCACCTCGTCCGGTTCGATCTGCATTGATGTGAGGTGGTCGCGGATGTGGGCTGACACCATCGGACATACTTCGCGAAAGACTTGCTGGCCCCGCTGGCGAAACAATAAGTCGTGGGGGCTTCGATGGCCGTTCTCGCTGGCGTTCAGGAACCCAGCGTCGTTTCTGATGTTGTTCGAAAACTGGGTGGCGAGCTTGGTCCCCCGGACTTCCCAGCGCTCAGGCGCAATGGCGTCGCCGGACCGCTCGAGAACGATTGCCGTGCACGCATCACCGAAGATGAAATGGAAATCGCGGAGCTCGAAATTGTTGTGACCTGATGTGATCTCGGGATTGACCACGACGACGCACTGCGCGGAACCGCCCCGAAGTGCGTCGACAGCGGCCTGGATCGAGAAGGTGGCGGAGGAGCACGCGACATTCATGTCGTATGCCCAACCACCAGCACCGAGTTCGTTCTGGATCTCGATCGAGACAGCCGGATATGCCCTTTGAAGATTCGAGCATCCAACGATGACTGCGTCGACATCAGCGCCGGTGCGCCCAGCCATTGCCAACGCTTGGCTGATTGCCGGCATCGAGATCTCGGCTTGCAACCCCAGTTCGTCCTCGCTGCGCAGCCGTAAGTTCGGCCGCAACCGTTTCGGGTCGAGCACGCCTTCCTTGTCGACGACGAAGCGCGACTTGATGCCGGATGCTTTGAGAATGAACTCCTCGTCGGGAACGGGCCGCGCGGTCAGGTCGCCGGCACCGATCTCATCAGCGTGTTCGATGTTCCACAATTCGGTCGCGGCGGTCAGCGAAGCCACCAACTCGGCGTTGCTGATCGACTCCGGTGGCGTGTACAAGCCGGTCCCCGTGATGACGACAGACGTTGTCACGTCGTCACTCCCAGGGTCGAAGCATCGCGAATCGAGACGGAGATCTCCTCCGCGAAATGGCACGACACCATGTGGCCGGGCTCGACTTCACGCAGTACCGGCCGATCAAGGCTGCAGCGATCTTTTGCAAAGACGCATCGAGTGTGGAACCTGCAGCCGGATGGGGGATTGGCCGGCGATGGCAGGTCACCCTGGAGAACGGTGCGATGTCGCGAGTCTTCGATTGTCGGGTCAGGGATGGGCACCGCAGAGAGCAGCGCCAGGGTGTAGGGGTGCATCGGGTGGTTGTAGAGCGTGTCCGAAGTCGCCGTCTCGACGATGCTGCCGAGGTACATGACGGCCACAGAATCGGCGATGTGACGAACCACGGCGAGGTCGTGGGAGATGAACAGGTAGGTCAATCCCAACTGCGCCTGCAGATCGGCCATCAGGTTGATCACTTGCGCTTGGATACTGACGTCGAGTGCGCTCACGGGTTCGTCAGCGATGACAAGACTCGGTTCGGCCGCAAGGGCTCTGGCGATGCCGATCCGTTGGCGTTGGCCGCCTGAGAATTCGTGCGGATACCGGCCGGCCGAGGTCCGTGGCAGCCCGACGGAGTCAAGCAGTTCGTCAATCCGAGTCCGAACGCCAGCCCCCGTGCGAAGTCGGTGCGTCGTAATTGGTTCGGAGAGAATACTTTCGACGCTCTGGCGCGGGTTGAGGCTTGCATACGGATCTTGAAAGATCATTTGAACGTGGCGACGGGCCTGGCGAAGTTCGTCGCCTTCAAGCGCTGAGAGGTCGAGGTCGTCGAACTGGATCGTGCCGCCTGTCAGCGGAACCAGTCGGATGATCGCCTTACCGACTGTGCTCTTGCCGCAGCCGCTTTCGCCGACGAGTCCGAGCGTTCCGCCATCGGCAATCGACAGATCGACTCCGTCGACAGCGCGAACCTGGCCGACGACGCGATCGAAGAACACGCCCTTGCGGATCGGGAAGTGCACCTGAAGGTCGCGAACTTCGAGCATCAGCCATCCTGCCAGACGTCTGCATCGGCTGCCGCGGGATGCACGCACCGCACCCGTGTACCGACGGCCGTGCTGTCGAGGGTCGGGGCACCGCCGAGGCATGCGTCGGTCACAGCGGGGCATCGTGGCGAGAAGGCGCACCCGTCCGTCCATGCAATCACGTCGCTTGGCGAGCCGGGAATCGGCAGCAACCGTGCCTGCAAGCCATCGAGGCGAGGGACCGAGGCCAGCAGTCCACGGGTGTAGTGATGGGCTGGGTTGGCGAATAACCCGTGGCGCTCGCCGGTCTCGACGATTCTCCCGCTGTACATCACGTTCACGCTGTCGCAGGTGCCCGCCACAACACCGAGATCGTGGGTGATCAGGATCAGCGCCGTACCGGATTCCTGAACGAGTTCGCGAAGCAACTCCAGAACCTGGGCCTGGATCGTCACGTCGAGTGCTGTCGTTGGTTCGTCCGCAATCAGCAATTCAGGCTCGCAGGCAAGTGCAATCGCGATCATCACCCGTTGGCGCATCCCGCCTGACAATTGATGCGGATAGCTCTTCAGGCGCTGCCGTGCCTCGGGGATGCCGACTCTGTCGAGGAGGTCGGCAGCACGTGTACTGGCCTCGGTTCGGGTGACGTGCTGATGGCGGCGGATGGTCTCGGTGATCTGACGGCCGACCGTGAGAACCGGGTTCAGTGACGTCATGGGATCCTGAAACACCATGGCCGCGCGGCGGCCACGGATGTCTAGGAGTTGGCGTTCTGGAGCGCCGAGAAGCTCTCGGCCATCGAGCCGGATGCTGCCGCTCGTGGTGACGCCGCGAGTTGGCAGGAGGCCGAGAATCGCGAGGGAGGTCACGCTCTTACCGCTGCCGGATTCTCCAACGATGCCGACGGTCTCGCCGGCGTGAACATCGAAGCTGACACCGTCCACAGCACGCACGGCTTTCCCGCCGTGAATCTGAAACGTGACATGCAGGTCGTTGACCGACAGGATCGGAGCGTTGGAGGTAGATGCGGCAGTCGGTGCAGACATGACTCAACGCCTCAACTTCGGGTCGAGAGCTTCACGGACGGCTTCGCCGAACAGGTTGAAACCAAGCGCTGTGATCAGGATCGCCACGCCGGGGAAGATGGCCAGGTGGGGTGCGACGTTGAGTAAGCGAGTCGTGTCGGTGAGCATCCGACCCCACTCGGGGACGCCGGGGTCAGCCGAGCCGAGGCCGAGAAATGACAGTGCCGCAGCATCGATGACTGCGGTGGAAAGTGCGAGCGAACCCTGCACGAGCATCGGAGCAAGGGAGTTCGGCAGAATGTGACGACGAACGAGGGTGCGCCGACTGACGCCGACGGAATGCGCGGACGTGACGTAGTCCTTCTGCCGCTCGCCGAGCATCGAGCCGCGAAG
>JANOQU010000377.1:0-1995 GCA_031422355.1 Actinomycetes bacterium | reverse complement strand
CGGGTCTGGTCCGTCGGGCCGGAAGCGATTGCCAGCGAACTGGAAGGCGTCGGCCGAGGCGTTCCTGGAGGCGTATCACATCCTCGAAACGCACTCTCAGTCGATCTATACAGCAGGCGACGCCAACGCCCAGTACGACGTGTTCGGCGATCACGTCAGCCGGTTCATCCATACGATCGGAACCACGAGTCCACATGTTCCGGCTCACAAGCGGCCCGACGAGGCTGGCCTGCTCAACATCTTGATGTCCCGCAAGAACCCTGGAGAGGACGTGCCACCGATCCCGGATGGCCATCGGGCCCGCGACGTGTACGCCCGATACATGCAGGCAAGCCTTGGCGCGCAGTACGACAACGACTTCTCGCATCTGTCGGTGAGCGAGACGATCGACTCGATCGAGTACTTCCTGTTCCCAAACGCCTTCTTCTTTCCAGGTCTCCAGATACCGCTGTGCTACCGCTTCCGGCCCGACGGACCAGACCCGGATCGGTGCATCTTCGACGTGTTGTATCTGCGCCCGAAACCTCGATCCGGCGCGGTGCCACCGCCGGCGGAACCGTTCGACCTCGACGTCGGCGACAGCTACACAACGGTGCCCGGCTTACCGAAGTCGCTCGGCGTCGTCCTCGATCAGGACACGTCCAATCTCGCCGCTCAGACCCGCGGGTTCAAGGCCAGCAAGAAGATCGGGCAGACGCTGGGAAATTATCAAGAGGTGCGAGCACGACACTTTCAGTCGATGGTCCGCACGTACATCGCCGAGGGTAGAAGCAGCAGTAGCAGCAGCAGCAGCAGCAGCAGGGAAGGGGCAACATGAGCAGAGACGCAATCGAGGACCTCGTTCACCGCTATGCCGATGCGGTCGTGCGACGAGACGCGGGTCAATGGGCGTCGACATGGGCCGACGAAGCCGTCTGGGAACTCGGTAGGGGCCGCCGCGTGGAAGGCCGCGACAGCATCGTCGCGCTCTGGAACTCGGCCATGGATGGCTTCACGGCTGTGGTGCAGAACGTGGTTAACGGGACAGCGACGCTGCACGACACCGTTGGCAGCGGTTCTGGACGGTGGTACATCATCGAGCACTGGCAGCGCGCCGATGACTCGCGGGGAATCCTCCTCGCCTATTACGACGACACCTACACCCGCATCGATGACGCATGGCTGTTCGCGAGCCGAGAACTGGTCGTTCAGTACAGCGGTCCGGCGGACTTGTCGGGCACGTTCCAGAATGCGAGGGCTTGAGCCATGTCAGTTCTTACAGCAGGCTTCGCCGCCTCCGGCGGCAGCGATCTCGCCCTCGCGGACGACACCGGCACCCGGACGTGGGCCGAACTCGATGAGCGCGTCAATCGACTCATCCACAGCTTCCGAGCCAACGACATCGGACCTGGTGACACGATCTCGTTGATGAGCGGCAACTGCAACGAATGGTTCGAGATCGCGTTCGCATGCGCGAACGCAGGGATCACCTATGTACCGCTCAACTGGCACCTCGTCGCAGCCGAGATCGCGTACACGCTCCACGACTCGGGGTCCAAGGCGATCATCTGCGGTCACCAATATCTCGCGGAGGCAACCAAGGCGCTGCGCGACGAACGTTCCAGTGGGATCGAACTGGCGTTGGTCATCGGCGCCGAGACTGACGGCCGGTTTCAGGGCTACGAACAGTTCATCGGCAACGGTTCACCGGACGAGCCCACGGGCCAGAGCTTCGGTGGTCCGATGTTCTACACCAGCGGCACCACCGGCAACCCGAAAGGCGTTCGCGGATCGTTGGCCAGCATGCCAGAGGGGGCCGACCCTGCGATCTGGCAACTGATCGGTGCCGGCTTCTCCAGCATGGTGAACGGTGCGGGTCGAACGGTGCTGTGCGGGCCGGTCTATCACTCCGCCCAGTGGGCGTTCTCGTTCCTGCCGATGATCAACGGGTCGGCCACGATCATGCAGCACAAATACGACAGCGCACACCTACTGCAGTTGATCGACGACTACGCC